>JBKJVY010000082.1:0-2696 GCA_046717185.1 Thermoanaerobaculia bacterium | reverse complement strand
CGCGTGTAGTGCTCCAGCGCCTCGGGAAGGCGCCCCGCCTGCGCGGAAAGCCACGCGAGGTTGTAGTGAGCCTTCGCGCTCTCCGGCGAGCTCCGGACCGTCGCTTCGAAGAGTGACGCATCGTCCTTCCACACCAGGTTGCGAGTCACGGTTCGAGCCGCGAAGGCGAGCGCGGCTGCGAAGAAGACCGCCACGCGCAAACGAGAGATGGGGCGCGCGGCCGAGACCCCGAAAAGCACCGAGGAGAGCGCGAGAAGGACGCCGGCCGACGGAAGATAGGCCAGGCGTTCCGCGAAGATCGTGCCCGTCGGGAAGAGCAGGTTCGCGGTCGGAGCGAAAGCGACTCCGAAGAAGAGGAGCCCGAAGGCGACGTCGCGATTCTGGCGCTCCCGCACGACGGCGGCGAGGAGAAGCGATAGGACGAGGAGAAGCGCGGCCGTTCCGGAGAAACCAACGCCCCGCTCGACCGGGATCGACCACGCCGACTCGTCCGCCGACAGCCGGAGCGGAAGGACGAGCCTGCCGACATACCGGAAGAGGATGGCCGCGGCGTTCAACGCCCGAGCGAGCGGCGTCAGCGGAGCGAGCGGGTTCTCCAGCTCGAAGATAACGAAGCTCGCTGCTTTCAGGACGCCGCCGAGCACTAGCCGCCGAAGCATGAGGCTGCCCGCGAGGATCGTCGCCGCGCCCGCGTAGAGGAGAAACCCCTTCCGCAGAGCGCTGCCGACGCGCTCGCGCAGGGCGCCCGTCTCGAGCCGCCAGAACGCGAGAAAGGCGAGCGCGGGCGCGACAGCCGCGCTTTCCTTGGTCAGGACCGCCAGCGCGTAAAGGGCGAGCGCGCCGGCGAGAACCGCCGGCCGCCGCCGGGTTTCCAAGCGGTACCGGAGAGCGAGGAGCAGGAAGCCGAAAACGAAAACCGCCGCCAGCGTCTCGCCGCGTCCGACGAGGCTCGTCACCGCCTCGACGTGAATCGGATGAACGGCGAAAAGCAGGGCTGCGCCGAAGGCGACCGCGTCGGAGACTTCCAACCGCAACAGGAAGCGCGCGAAGAGGAGCGTGACGAGGCAGTGGAGAGCCACGTTGACCGCGTGAAAGCCGACAGCCGAGCCGCCGTGAATCCAGAACTGAACGGCGAACGAGAGCAGAAGGAGGGGCCGATAACCGGTCCCCTGTCCGCGCGCGCCGCCGAAGTAAGGGGTCGTGAAGACTTGCGACACGGAGCCCGGGGCGCGGATGCGCGCGTTGTCCCGAACGATCGCCTTGTCGTCGTACGTGAAGTCGCTCCCGAGACCGTTGGCGTAGGAAAGCAGACACGCGGCGACGAGAAGCACGGCTCCGGCGGTCCGCTGCCGGTTGGCGAACAGTCCATTCATCTGGCGGCTCGGGACTCTAGCCCGGACTACCGTTTCGCCGCGGGCACCCCCAGATCCTTGATCAGGTACAGGAGCGCCTGACGCGAGAGCCCGAGGTCCCGTGCGGCGCGGCTGCGGTTCCCGCCGGAGCGCTCCAGCGCTTCCCGGACGAGCCGCCGCCGGTGCGCCGCGACCCGCGAACGGTAGTCGGTCTCCACGCCCGGACGCGCCGCTCGTCGGACCGATGCGGGAAGGAGGTCCGCCGAAACGGCCCCGTCGCGTTCCGCGAGCGCCGCCGCCTGGCAGATCGCGTTCTGCAGCTCGCGCACGTTGCCGGGCCATCTGTGGGTGAGAACGGCCGCCTGGGCTTCGGGAGTGAGTCGCAGGAGCCCCCGTGAGAACTCCTTCGCGTAGCGGTCGAGAAAGTATCGCGCGAGGAGAACCGCGTCGCGGCCGCGCTCCGAGAGCGGTGGGAGCGCGATCGTCGCCACGTGAAGCCGATAGTAAAGATCCTCCCGGAATCGACCCGCCTCGACGTCGCGGGCAAGGTCGCGCGAGGTGGCCGACACGACGCGCACGTCCACCGCTTTACCCCGGTTCTCGCCGACCCTCCGGATCTCCCGTTCCTGGAGGGCGCGCAGAAGCTTCGACTGGAGCGGGAGGGAGAGGTCTCCGATCTCGTCGAAAAAGATCGTGCCGCCGGACGCCTCCTCGAGAAGGCCGCGCCGATCGCGTTCGGCGCCGGTGAACGCACCGCGAATGTGGCCGAAGAGCTCGCTCTCGAGAAGCGCGGCGGGAATCGCGGGAACGTTGACCGATACGAACGGTCCCGAGGAACGGGTGGAGAGCGTGTGCACGGCGCGCGCAACCGCCTCTTTTCCGCTGCCGGACTCGCCGAGCACGAGTACGGTGACCGGTTGCGGCGCGAAACGCTGCAGTCGGAGGAACGGTTCGCGCATCGCGGCGTCCGCGGTGACGACGCCCACGCGCCGCCACCCTTCCGAGAAGTCGGAAGGCGGTCCCGTGTCGTTCGACCGGTAGAGGAGCGCCTCGAGAACGAGCGCGATCGGGACAGAGACTTCCTCCGAGACCGGCGGCGCGAGTGCGAGCTCGAAGCGCGCGCTGCCGGCGTCGAGGGCGCGCCGCTGGACATCTCCGCGAGAGGGGCACGGTTCGCCCAGCCGGACGAAGTCGCGCCCATCCGCGTCGGTGATCGTGAGCCCCGTCAGCCCGAGCTCCTCGAGCGGCGCTTCCCGCTTCTCCCCCGAAGCCGCCGCGGCGACCGCGTTCCTCAGCTCGCGAAGGACGTCCGGAAGCGGCCCTCTTCGCTGGCCGCCCCGGACG
>JBKJVY010000081.1:0-3918 GCA_046717185.1 Thermoanaerobaculia bacterium | reverse complement strand
ATATAGCCGACTCCTCTCAGAAGAGGCAATCCAGATTCTTCGTTGCTTCGCTCCTCGGAATGACAGAGTGCGTGAAGACCCGTTCAGGGGTGCTTGCCGGCGGCGACGGTGACCCGGCCGTCGTCGTAAACGGCCGCGGTCAGGCCCCACATCTTTCCGGCCCCGGTCGTTTTCGTAACCCGGATCTGTCCGGTCGAGAGCTCCGGCACGCCGAGGGTCGCGAGGACGTCCTGCAGGAAGACCGTCTCGCCGGGCGCGCGCACGATCGACCGCTCGCCGAGCTTGCTGCCCGCTGCCGAGAAGGCCTCGACGAGCACCGTCACGGGCGAGGCGATCTCGATCTCCGAGACGAAGAGGTTCGTGTGGACGCCGGCCGCGCGGACGGCCGCGGGGAACGCGAGCACGCGCGGGTCGAGGGCCACAAGCGTCGACCGGCGGAAGAGGGGGAGCTCGATTGCCTGGGTCGGCCGCGCGCGGTTGACGACGCGGGCGCGGACCGTCGGCAACTCCGCGGCGTCGTGGGCGCCGACGAAGAGCCGTCCGGTGAAGCGGCCGAAGTCCGCCGGCGTTGTGACGATCCGCGCGGCGCCAGTGCGGGGGAGCGTCGCGTAGACGATCCCGCAGGGCCCCGTCACGCAGAGGAACTCGTAAGGTTGCTCGCCGGCGAAAACGGAGAGCGGCAGCGACTCGTTGTTGGCAAACTCGAATTCGGTCTCCCACGTACCCGCGACGCCGGCGCCCACCGCGACGAGCACGTCGGCCTCGTGGCGGACCTCTCCGCGGGCGGCCGGCGAGAGGAGACCGACTGCGAGAGTCAGGACGAGGGCGCAGCGTCTTGCGGTCATGGAGTCTCCTTTTCGGTGAGCAGTGCTTCGATCGCTTCGCGCATCTCGCCGTAATCGCGGCGCGCCTCGGGGTCGGGTGAGTCTTTCGCGAAGACGCCGCCCGGGTGGACGTTCCGGACGACGCCCTTGCGGTCGATCAGGAGGGACGCCGACGTCCACCCGCCGTCCTCGCGGTCGAGCCAGAGGCGTCGGAGCGCCTTCCACTGGTCGTCCACCGCGACGGGGAACGAGAAGCCGTATCTCCGAACGACCTTGCGCACGTGCCCGACGGTCGTCCGGCGGGGGCTCGGCTTCGGCGTGTAGAAGCCGACGACGACGAGGCCGCGGCCGCCGAACTCCTTCTGAAACTCGTTCAACGCCGGAGCGGTGGCGCTGCAGTACGGGCAGTCGGGGTCCGTGAAGAAGCGCACGAGCACGACCTTGCCGCGAAGGTCGGAGAGCGCCAGCGGGCCGCCCTGTACCCAGCGCAGCGCCGGCCACGAGGGGGCCGGATTCCCGAGGATCGTCGACGAGGCGAGCAGAAGCGCAAGCGTCACCGGCGAATTCTACCGGGCTCCGCGGCGTGCTTCAGGAACCATTCATAGAGGTCGCGGCGGTCGTACGTCTCCGTCCACGCGTCGTGGCTTGCGCGGTCGAAGAACGTGACGCGAACCACGCCACCGCAGGCGCGAAGCGTCCGCTCGAAACGCCGGATCCGGCCGGCCGGGATTCGCGTGTCCCCGGAGTTGTGGAAGATCCACACGGGAACGGCTTTCAGCCGGCAGACGTCCGGCGGCAGCCGGTTCGGCGAAACAGCGGCGACTGCGGCGACCCTCTCCGGGTGCGCGGCGGCGAGCTCGAGCGCGCTCACGGCTCCGGAAGAGAGACCGGTCGCGTAAGCGCGGGCCGGGTCCGCACGATGCTTCGCGGCGGCCTCATCCAGAAGCTTCACGAGCCCCTCCGACGTCCAGCGTCGCGCGAGCGTTTCCTGCGGCGACACGACGACGAAGGGAAAGTCCCGGACGTTCTCGAGGATTCGCGGAAGGCCCTCCCGCCGGACGAGGGAAAGGTCCTCGCCCCGCTCGCCGCCGCCGTGCAGGAAGAGGATTAGAGGCCACGCGGATTCGCTCTCGTGCGCGGGGGGAAGGTGGAGGAGGTATCGTGTTCCCGCGGCCGAACGTTCCGTCTGACGTCCGGCGGCGGGCGCCGAAGGCGTTGTCGACGCCGCGCAACCGCTTGCGAGGACGCACAAGGCGAAGAGAGAGGCGGCTCCCGAATCTGTCATGATCCCGCCCGTCGATGATGCCCGAAGCGAAGGGGACAATCACCGTTCGTCCGAACGGGCCGTACCGCGTCGAAGGCGGCGTTCCTCTCGAGGACGCGGACGGGAAACCCTTCGAGCTGAAGCCCGCGTACTCGCTCTGCCGATGCGGGAAGTCCGCCAACAAGCCGTACTGCGACGGGACCCACAAGGAGTGCGGCTTCGTCGGGACCGAAACCGCCGATTCGTCCGCCCCGGCCGGCGCGGCGGGACCCACGGCGGTCGACGAAGCGTCCCTGATCCGCGTGATGCGCGACGGGCCCTACGAGGTCGTGGGTCCCCCGACGCTGACGTATTCCGACGGGAGGATTTATGAGACGAGCGCGTCGTATCGTTTGTGCCGTTGCGGAGCGTCGAAGAGCAAGCCGTTCTGCGATGACTCGCACATCGAAGCGGGCTTCCGTAACCCTTAGCCTCCTCGCCGCGGCAGTCCTCGCCGCGACAAATCTCGCCGGGTGCGCATCGGGCGCGCGCGCGCCGGCAGCCACCTCCCCCGAGGCCGCGTCGTCGCGGTTCGCCACCTTCGACGGGAACCGCATCCACTACGAGAGCGTGGGCTCTGGCCGGGAGGCCCTCGTGCTCATCCACGGGTGGTCGGGCGACGCGAGCGTCTGGAGGTTCCAGGTCCCGGAGCTCGCGAAGCGCGCCCGGGTGATCGCGATCGACCTTCCCGGTCACGGCGCGAGCGACAAGCCCCAGACCGCCTACACGATGGAGTTCTTCGCGCGGGCGATCGACGCTGTGATGCGGGACGCGGGGGTCGATCGGGCCGTGCTCGCCGGTCACAGCATGGGACCCGCGGTGATCCGCCAGTTCTATCGGCTGTACCCGCAGAAGACGCTCGCCCTGATCGCCGTGGACGGCGCGCTGCAGAACCTGTATTCCGGCCTCCTCGATTCGATGATCGCACAGCTCCGCGGTCCGGACTACAGGGACGTCGCGTTGAAGTTCATCGCTTCCATGTTCGCTAACGCCGGGACCGAGGCACTTCGGGACGCGACACTCGCGGCCACCGCCGCCACCCCCCAGCACGTGCTGATCGGTTCGTTCGAAGGCATGAGGGATCCGGCGATTTGGAAGGACGATCCGATCGGCGTCCCCCTGCTCGTCCTCAATGCGAAGTCGCCGTTCTGGACCCCGGAGTACGTCGAGTACGTGCGAAAGCTCGCCCCGCAGGTCGATTACCGGGTGATCGAGGGACCCGGCCATTTCCTCATGCTCGAGAATCCGCAGGAGTTCAACGCCGCGCTTCTCGACTTTCTCCAGAAACAGAAACTCCTCGGAGGTTGACGATGCGCGCTCGTCGCGTCGCGGTTCTGCTCACGCTCCTCTCGTGCGCCCTGCCCCTCGGAGCGGCCGACAAGAAGGCGCTGACCGTGGACGACATGTGGGCGGTGCAGCGCGTCGGCACGCCCGCGCTCTCGCCCGACGGGAAGACCGTCGCCTATACGGTTTCCGTTTACGACATGGAAGAGAACCGCGGCAACGGCGACGTCTGGATCGTCCCGCTCGCCGGCGGCACGCCCCGCAGGCTCACAACGAACAAGGCGTCCGACGGATCCCCCGCGTGGAGCCCGGACGGCCGGCGCATCGCGTTCACGTCGAAGCGGGACGACGACAAGGCGAACCAGCTCTACGTCATCTCGGTCGACGGCGGGGAGCCGGAGAGGCTGACCGAGATGCCGATCGCCGTCACGAACCCGACCTGGCTCCCGGACGGAAAGCGGATCGCGTTCGTTTCGCACGTCATCGCGGGCGCCGAGGCGCCTGCGG
>JBKJVY010000080.1:0-4206 GCA_046717185.1 Thermoanaerobaculia bacterium | reverse complement strand
CACCGGACACGCCAGGCTGATGTTTTCCTGCATGATTACTTACTCCAGGATGTCAGTTGTCGCGGCCGCTCGACGCGGCCGGTAGAGAGCTAACGGACGCTGAGCACGATCCCATGGTGAAAAGCGTCGGCATCACTACTCCAAGATCTCTGTAATGGTGCCCGCGCCCACCGTCCGTCCGCCTTCGCGGATGGCGAAGCGCAGGCCCTTCTCCATCGCGATCGGCGTGATCAGGTTGATCTCCAGAGACACCGTGTCCCCCGGCACCACCATCTCCACACCGGCCGGCAATGCCGCCGTGCCCGTCACGTCCGTCGTCCGAAAGAAGAACTGAGGCCGGTAGCCGCTGAAGAAAGGCGTGTGCCGTCCACCCTCTTCCTTCGTCAGGATGTACGCCTGAGCCTGGAACTTCATGTGCGGCTTGATCGATCCCGGCTTGGCGCACACCTGCCCACGCTCGACATCTTTCCGTTCCGTCCCGCGCAGAAGAAGCCCCAGGTTGTCTCCCGCCTGACCCTGGTCCAGAAGCTTGCGGAACATCTCAACCCCCGTGACCACCTTCTTCTGCGTCGGCCGGATCCCCACGATCTCCACTTCCTCACCGACCTTCACGATCCCTCGCTCCACTCGACCCGTCACCACCGTTCCGCGTCCCGAAATCGAGAACACGTCCTCGATGGGCATCAGAAAATCCTTGTCCACCGCACGCTCCGGCACCGGAATGTACGCGTCCACCGCGTCCATCAACTCCCCGATGCACTTGGTCTCGGGAGCGTCAGGAGCCCCCGACTCCAACGCCTTCAACGCCGATCCCTTCACCACCGGAATCGCGTCCCCAGGAAAACCGTACGACGTCAGAAGCTCCCGCACCTCCAGCTCCACCAACTCCAATAGCTCCGGGTCGTCCACCATGTCCGTCTTGTTCAAAAACACCACGATGTACGGAACCCCGACCTGCCGCGCCAGAAGAATGTGCTCCCGCGTCTGAGGCATCGGCCCGTCCGCCGCAGATACCACCAGAATCGCACCGTCCATCTGCGCCGCTCCCGTAATCATGTTCTTCACGTAGTCCGCGTGACCCGGACAGTCCACGTGCGCGTAGTGACGCTTCTCCGTCGAATACTCCACGTGCGCCGTGTTGATCGTGATTCCACGCGCCTTCTCCTCCGGCGCGTTGTCGATCTGGTCGTACGCCTTCGCCGTCGCCAACCCCTTCTTCGACAACACCAAAGTGATCGCCGCCGTCAACGTCGTCTTACCGTGATCCACGTGCCCAATCGTCCCGATGTTCACGTGAGGCTTCGATCGATCGAATTTCTCTTTGCCCATCTCTACCTCTTGCTTCCGACTTTGGCGATGATCTCTTCACTCACGCTCTTCGGCACTTCGTCGTAAGCCGCGAACTGCATCGAGTAGTTTCCGCGCCCCTGGGTCATCGAACGCAGATTGGTCGAATAGCCGAACATCTCGGAAAGCGGCACCCGGGCGGTGATCGCCTGGATACCCGACCGCGGCTCCATGTGTTTGATGTGGCCGCGCCGGGAATTCAAGTCGCCGATGACGTCGCCCATGTAGTCCTCGGGAACAACGACCTCGACCTCCATGATCGGCTCTTTCAGAATCGGCCTCGCCCTCTTCGCCGCATCCTGGTACGCCATCGAGCCGGCGATTTTGAACGCGACTTCGGAAGAGTCCACGTCGTGGTACGAGCCGTCGTAGAGCTCCACGAGGACTCCGGTCGTCGGATACCCGGCGAGCACGCCGGTCTCCAGAGCTTCCTTGATCCCCTGCTCGATGGGCTTGATGAACTCCTTCGGGATCGACCCGGCGCGGATCTGGTTGTCGAAGACGAAGTCGTGTCCCGGCTCGGCTGGCTTCAGCCGGATCTTGCAGTGGCCGTACTGGCCATGCCCGCCGGTCTGCCGGATGAACTTGCCCTCGCCCTGCGCCTCGCGGGTGATCGCCTCGCGGTAGGCCACCTGGGGTTTCCCGATGTTCGCGCCCACGTTGAACTCACGCACCAGCCGGTCGGTGATGATCTCGAGGTGCAGCTCGCCCATCCCCCGAATGATCGTCTGGCCGGTCTCGCGGTCCGTATGGACCTTGAAGGTCGGGTCCTCCTGCATCAGCTTGCCGAGGGCCATTCCCATCTTTTCCTGGTCCGCCTTCGTCTTCGGCTCGATGGCCACGGCGATGACGGGCTCCGGAAAGTTCATCGCCTCGAGGATGACGGGTGCGTCCTCGTCGCAGATGGTGTCGCCGGTCGAGACGTGGCGCAGCCCGACGGCCGCCGCGATGTCGCCGGCCCAGACTTCCTTGATCTCCTCGCGCTTGTTCGCGTGCATCTTCAGGATCCGCCCGATCCGTTCGGTCTTGTCCCGGGTCGAGTTGTAGACCGCGGAGCCGGCGTCGAGGTGACCCGAGTACATGCGAAAGAATGCGAGCTGCCCAACGAACGGGTCCGTCATGATTTTGAAGACGAGCGCGGAGAAGGGCGCGTCGTCTTTCGGCTCGCGGATGAGCTCGGCGCCCACCTCGTCGTGCCCGATCATCGGCGGGACGTCGAGGGGTGAGGGAAGGTAGTCGACCACGGCATCCAGGAGCTGCTGGACCCCCTTGTTCTTGAACGCCGATCCGCAGACGACCGGCTGGACGTGGCCCCCGATCGTCGCGCGCCGAAGCGCCTGCTTGATCTCGTCCGACTCGACTTTGCCGCCGTGGAGGTACTTCTCGAGGAGCGAGTCGTCACTCTCGGCGACCGCCTCGATCAGCTTCTCGCGGTAAGCCTCCGCCTCCTGGCGAAGTTCCTCCGGAATCTCCACGACCTCGAACTTCGCTCCGAGCGCCTCGTCCTTGAAGTCAATCCCCTTCATGGAGACGAGGTCGATCACACCGCGATGCTCCCCTTCGATGCCCCACGGGATCTGGATCGGGGCGGGCTTCGCGTTCAGCTTGGTTCGCATCATCTCGACGCAACGAGCGAAATTCGCGCCGACGCGGTCCATCTTGTTGACGAAAGCGATGCGAGGGACCCCGTAGCGATTCGCCTGCCGCCAGACGGTCTCCGACTGCGGCTCGACGCCGGCAACCGCGTCGAAAACAGCGACCGCGCCGTCGAGCACCCGAAGGGAGCGCTCGACCTCGGCCGTAAAGTCGACGTGGCCGGGAGTGTCGATGATGTTGATGCGCGTAAGGGGGCCCGGGGGAGCCGAAGGATCTCCCGCCGCAGGACTCGCACTCCAGAAACACGTCGTCGCGGCCGACGTGATCGTGATGCCGCGCTCCTGCTCCTGGACCATCCAGTCCATCGTCGCGGTGCCATCGTGCACCTCGCCGAGCTTGTAGTTGACGCCGGTGTAGTAAAGGATCCGCTCGGTCGTCGTCGTCTTGCCCGCGTCGATGTGGGCCATGATCCCGATGTTCCGAGTGTCCTCTAGAGAATGAGTGCGCGGCATGGCGGAATAGTCCTGAGTCCTCGGTCCTGGTTTGGGACCGTTACCAGCGGTAGTGGGCGAACGCCTTGTTCGCCTCTGCCATCTTGTGGGTGTCGTCCTTCTTCTTTACGGCGCCGCCGCGAAGGTTCGCCGCGTCCAGGAGCTCGCCGGCGAGCTTCTCTCTCATCGTCTTTTCGCCGCGCGCGGTGGCATAGTCGATGAGCCAGCGGATCGCGAGCGACGTCCGGCGATTCGGCCGAACTTCGACGGGGACCTGGTATGTCGACCCCCCGACCCGGCGCGACTTGACCTCGAGCGCGGGCTTGACGTTCTCGATGGCCTTCTTGAACGTCTTCATCGGGTCGTCCTGGGTCTTCTCGGCGACCTTGTTGAGCGCCCCATAGAGGATGCCTTCGGCGAGCGACTTCTTTCCCCGCTCCATCACGGAGTTGACGAACTTCGTGACGAGTTGCGAGTTGTAGAGCGGGTCCGGAAGGATCTCGCGCTTGGCGACGATTCGGCGTCTCGGCATAAAAGTCCTAAGTCCTCAGTCCCGTCAGGCTTTCGGGCGCTTGGCGCCGTACTTGGACCTTCCCTGTTTCCGATTGGCGACCCCGACCGCGTCGAGCGTGCCGCGAATGATGTGATAGCGCACGCCCGGAAGATCCTTCACGCGTCCGCCGCGGATCATCACGATCGAGTGCTCCTGGAGGTTGTGCCCGACGCCGGGGATATAGGTCGTGACTTCGATCCCGTTCGTGAGACGAACGCG
>JBKJVY010000079.1:0-3090 GCA_046717185.1 Thermoanaerobaculia bacterium | reverse complement strand
ATCCAGCCGCGGAATTTCGAGGGTCGGGAGCGAAGGTCGCTCCGCTTCGTTCCGCGGACGATCTGATCCGCGGCGGGCTGCCGGACGGAAATCGCCGGAAACCGTTCGTCGGCGGCGGGCGGGCGTGAGCGAACCATGCGTCGATTAAGTGTTGTCACGAGCCCTGGCAGCCGGCGGCGCGGCCTGACATAATCGCCCGTTTCCGCGGCCCGCGCCGCGCACTTGCACAGGGAGAAGGGCCTTCGCAATGAAGAAAATCGGCATCCTTTTCGGCCAGGAGCGTACGTTCCCCCAGGCGCTCGTGGAGCGCATCAACCGCGAGGGCGGCGACGTCGTCGCGGAGCCCGCGCTGATGGGCGGAATCAGCCTTCGAACGTCCAAGAAGTACGACCTCGTCCTCGACCGGATCAGCCAGGACATCCCGTTCTATCGGGCGGCGCTCAAAAAGCTCGCCTTCGACGGGACGATCGTCGTCAACGACCCCTTCTGGTGGTCGGCGGACGACAAATTCTTCAACAACGTCGTCGCGGAGAGTGTCGGGGTCGCGGTCCCGAAGACCGTGCTGCTTCCCTCCCACGAGCACCCGCCGGACACGACCGCCGCCTCGATGACGAACCTCGTCTTCCCGCTCGAGTGGGAGGAGATCTTTTCCTACATCGGCTTCCCCGCATACTTCAAACCCTACTCGGGCGGGGGCTGGAAGAACGTCTACCGGGTGTCGGACCCCGACGAGTTCTTCGCGGCCTATCGGACCTCCGGCCAGCACGTCATGACGCTCCAGGAGGAAATCGTCTTCGAGGACTACTACCGCTGCTACGTCCTCGGGGCGAAGGACGTCCTCCTCATGCGGTACGACCCGCGGCTACCGCACGCGAACCGTTACGTGCGCGACGGAGCGCCGATCGACCCGGCGCTGGAGGAAAAGCTCCGCGTAGACTGTACGAAACTGACGGGCGCGCTCGGGTACGACTTCGACACCGTGGAACTCGCGGTGCGGGATGGTGTCCCGTATGCAATCGACTTCCTGAACCCCGCTCCCGACGCGGACGCCGCGTCGATCGGCCCCGACAATTTTGCGTGGGTCGTCGAGCACTCCGCGAAATGGCTCATCGAGCGGGTCCAGGAAGGGCCCAGGCCGTCCCGCGCGTGGGAGTGGCAGAAGACGCGCGATATCGCCCCGCCGGCCGTCGCGGCCGAGCCGAAGAAGCCGCGTGCCCGCGCCGGCTCGAAGCGCCCGCGGGCGGCGACACCGCCGGCCGGCGAGGTCTAGCTCGACAGTGACCGTCCAACGCCCCGCCTTCACCCTCGGCGTCGAGGAGGAGTTCCAGATCATCGATCCGGAGACGCGGGAGCTGCGCTCGCACGTTCAGGAAATGCTCGACGAGGGGAAACGGGTTCTGAAGGAGCGGGTGAAGCCCGAGATGCACCAGTCGGTCATGGAGATCGGCACAGGGATCTGTAAAAACATCCAGGAGGTCCGGCGCGACGTGTCCGAGCTGCGGTCCGAGATCATTCGGATGGCTGCGAACACGGGCATGCGGGTCGCCGCGGCGGGGACCCACCCTTTCTCCAACTGGGCGGACCAGCTGATCTATCCGGACGAGCGTTACGCCGCGATCGTCCAGGAGATGCAGCTCGTGGCCCGGGCCAATCTGATCTTCGGGCTTCACGTCCACGTCGGCATCTCCGACCGCTCGCTCGCGCTCCAGATCATGAATGAGGCACGCTACTTCCTCCCGCACCTTCTCGCGCTCTCGACGAGCTCCCCTTTCTGGCTCGGGCGCAACACGGGCCTCAAGAGCTATCGCACGAAGGTGTTTGAGCGTTTCCCGCGCACGAACATCCCGGAAGTGTTCGAGACGCCCGCCGAGTTCGACGACTACGTCCGCGTTCTCGTGAAAACCAACTGCATCGACAACGGCAAGAAGATCTGGTGGGACGTGCGGCCGCACCCGTTCTTCGAGACGATCGAGTTCCGGATCTTCGACGTGCCGATGCGGCTCGACGAGACGGTCGCGCTCGCCGCGCTCACGCAGGCGATCTGCGTCAAGCTCTTCAAGCTTCGCGAAAAGAACCTCGGATGGCGAACTTATCGCCGCGCGCTCCTGCTCGAGAACAAGTGGCGCGCGAGCCGCTACGGCATCGAAGGAAAAATGATCGACTTCGGAAGAGAGATCGAGGTGCCCTTCCGTGACCTCGCCGAGGAGATGCTCCTGTTCGTGGACGACGTCGTCGACGAGCTCGGCAGCCGGAAGGAGGTCGAGTCGATCCGCTGGATCCTCGACAACGGCAGCGGCGCCGATCGACAGCTTGCCGTTTACCGCGAGAGCGGCGAAGATCTGAAGCGCGTGGTGGACTTCATCTGCGACGAGAGCGCGTACGGGATCGACTCCGCCCCCTCGAGCGCGGCGGCATCCGGTTGAGCGGCCCCCCTCGAGCCGATCTCGTGAGGGTCGCATCCGGAAACGGGTATGACCTCGCGCCCGGCGCACGCAACGCGATCCGAACGTGCCTGCGGGTCACGCCGGACGAGCACGTCGCGATCATTACCGACCGGGAGACCGAGCGCGTGGCCGAGAGCCTCGCCGCGGAGATCCGCGACGTCGGCGCTCCGTACGAGCTGCACGTGCTCGAGGACTACGGCGACCGGCCCATGCTCGACCTGCCTCAGCCGGTTCGCGACGCGTTCGAACGCTCCGATGTCTCGATCTACGCCGGTCAGCCGCGGGAGGGGGAGCTCGCCTCGCGCCGCGAGATGACGGCCATCGTGAACCGGCGGCAGATGCGCCACGCCCACATGGTCTCCATCACGCCGCGGATCATGGCGGAGGGGATGCGGGCGGACTTCGACGTCGTCGATGCAATCTCGACGCGCGTCCGCGACCGAGCTGCGAAGGCGCAGCGCATCCGCGCCCGCTCCCGCGCGGGTAGCGACCTCGAGGCGACGTTCGACCCCTCCGTCCTCTGGCTGAAGACGAGCGGTCTCATCACCGCGGCGAAGTGGGCGAACCTCCCGGGCGGCGAGGTTCTGACCGCGCCGGCGCGCGTGGACGGGGTCTACGTCGTCGACGGAGTGCTCGGGGACTACCT
>JBKJVY010000078.1:0-4886 GCA_046717185.1 Thermoanaerobaculia bacterium | reverse complement strand
CGCACTGGTTCCACCTCGCCCGGCAGCTCACGCCCGTCGGGACCGGCTCCGCGCTCGTCTCGTGGTCCGGCTCGATGTTCGAGTACCTCATGCCCGACCTCGTCCTGAACGCGCCCATCGGAAGTCTCCTGGACCTCACCGACCGGCTCGTCGTCGCGCGGCAGATCGAGTACGGCGAGAAGCGGGGCGCGCCGTGGGGCGTCTCGGAAGCGGCGTTCAACGCGCGAGATCTCGACCTGACCTACCAGTACTCGAACTTCGGCGTGGGCGGGCTCGGTTTGAAGCGCGGGCTGAGGGAGAACTACGTCGTGGCGCCGTACGCGACCGCGCTCGCCGCGATGGTCGATCCCGTCGCCGCGGCCAGCAACTTCGAGCGGATCGCCGCGGAAGGCGGCCGGGGGACCTACGGCTTCTACGAGTCACTCGACTACACGACCAGCCGACTGCCGACGGGACAGACCCACGCCGTCATCAAAGCCTACATGGCGCACCACCAGGGGATGACGGTCGTCGCGCTCGCGAACACGCTCCTCGACGAAGTGATGCGGAACCGCTTCCACGCGGAGCCAAAGGTCCGGGCGACCGAGCTCCTGCTGCAGGAGAGGACGCCGCGCGCGGTGGCCGTCGCGCGCCCTCGGGCGGAAGAGGTGAGCATCCACCTGCACGTGCGCGACTTCGTCCCGCCGGTGCTCCGGCGGTTCAGCTCGCCGCACGACGACATTCCTCGGACGCACATCCTCTCCAACGGCCGCTACTCCGTGATGATGACGGCCGCGGGCTCCGGTTACAGCCGCTGGCTCGGCCGCGACGTCACGCGCTGGCGCGAGGACACGACGCGGGACCCGTATGGGACCTACGTCTTCCTGCGCGACGCGCTGACCGGCCGGATCTGGTCGGCGGGTTACCAGCCGAGCGGCGTCGCGCCGGAGAGCTACGAGGCCGTGTACTCCGAGGACCGGGTCGAGATCCGCCGCCGAGACGGCGCGATCGCGACGACCCTCGAGGTCGTCGTCTCCGCCGAGGACGACGCGGAGGTCCGGCAGGTGTCGGTGACGAACCTCGGGACGCGCCCGCGGGAGATCGAGATCACCTCGTACGCGGAGGTCGTGCTCGCGCCCCCGGCGGCGGACGAGGCGCATCCCGCCTTCTCGAACCTCTTCGTCGAGACGGAGTTCGTGCCGCGGCTCGAAGCGCTCCTGGCGACGCGCCGGACGCGGTCGAGTGAAGAGAAGCGGATCTGGGCCGCCCACGTATCGACCGTCGAGGGCTCGGCGGTCGGTGGCGTTCAGTACGAGACGGACCGGGCGCGCTTCCTCGGGCGCGGCCGCCAGGTTCGCAACGCAGGCTCCATACTCGACGGGCGCCCGCTTTCCAACACCGTCGGCTCGGTCCTCGATCCGATCGTCTCCCTGCGGCGGCGGATTCGGCTCGAGCCGGGCGCCACCGGCCGGGTGACGTTCGCCATCGCCGTCGCCGAGACCCGCGAAGACGTCCTGAAGCTCGCGGACAAATACCGCGACCCCGCCGCGTTCGAGCGCACGACGACGCTCGCTTGGACGCAGGCGCATGTGCAGCTCCGCCACCTGAACGTCGATGCCGACGAGGCGCACCTCTTCCAGCGGATCGCGACGCGGGTTCTCTACTCCGATCCCTCGCTCCGCCCTTCGGCGGACGTCCTCCAGCGAAACACGCTCGGCAAATCGGCTCTCTGGCGTCACGGCATCTCGGGCGACCTCCCGATCGTGCTCGTCCGGATCGACTTTGCCGAGGACCGCGAAATCGTGCGCCAGCTCCTCCGCGCGCACGAGTACTGGAACATGAAAGGCCTCGCCGTCGACCTCGTGATCGTCAACGAGCAGGGGGTCTCCTACGGCCAGGACCTGCAGGGGGCGCTCGAGGCGCTCGCCCGGACCGGGCAGGCCGGCTCGCCGCACGCGGACCACGCCGCTCACGGCTCGATCTTCATCCTGCGCGGCGACCAGCTCTTGCCCGAGGACCACGACGTCCTGCGGACCGCCGCGCGGGCGGTGCTTCTCTCGCGGCAAGGGACGCTCGCCGAGCAGGTCGTGCGGCACCTCCGCGCCGAGCCCGCGGCCGAGCCCGCGCGGCCCGTGAAGCCCGTGCAGCCGGCGGTCGACATCCCGCCGCCGCGACCCGCGCTCGAGTTCTTCAACGGGCTCGGCGGCTTTGGGGAAGAAGGCCGCGAGTACGTCACGATCCTCGGCGCCGGACAGTGGACGCCCGCGCCGTGGATCAACGTCATCGCCAACCGAGGCTTCGGCTTCCAGGTCTCCGAGTCGGGATCCGGCTTCACGTGGGCGGGCAACAGCCGCGAGAACCAGCTCACGCCGTGGTCGAATGACACCGTCTCGGATCCCGCGGGCGAGGCGTTGCTCGTCCGCGACGAGGCCACGGGAGAGGTCTGGAGCCCCACGGCGCTCCCCGTCCGCGAGGACTGGCCGTACGTCGCCCGGCACGGGCAGGGCTACAGCCGGTTCGAGCACGAGAGCCACGGCATCGCGCTCCACCTCGTGCAGTTCGTGCCGAAGGACGACCCGGTCAAGATCTCGCGCCTCACGATCGAGAACCGTTCGGGCGTGCCGCGCCGCCTCTCCGTAACGGGCTACGTCGAGTGGGTCCTCGGCGCCTCCCGCAGTCGTGCGGCTCCGTTCGTCGTGACGAGCCTCGATGGAGAGACGCCCGCGATCTTCGCCCGCAATCCGTGGAACGAGGAGTTCGCGAACCGGATCGCTTTCGCCGACCTCGGCGGCCGGCAGACCGCGTGGACCGCGGACCGGACGGAGTTCCTCGGCCGCAACGGCCACCTCGAGGGGCCGGCCGGGCTCGCGCGGGGCGCCGTTCTCTCGAAGCGGGTCGGGGCGGGACTCGACCCCTGCGCCGCGCTCCAGGCGACGGTGGAGCTCTCCCCGGGCGGCCGCGCGGAGTTTCGTTTCCTCCTCGGACAGGGGGAGAGCGAGGATCACGCCCGCGACCTCGTTCGCCGCTACCGGACCGCGGACCTCGACTCGGTCCTGCGCGAGGTCCTCGTCGGCTGGGAGGATATCGCCGGGGCGCTTCAGGTCCGCACGCCCGACCGCTCTCTCGACGTCCTCGTCAACCGCTGGCTCCTCTACCAGTCGCTCTCGTGTCGGGTTCGCGCGCGCGCGGCGTTCTATCAGGCCGGAGGCGCCTACGGCTTCCGTGACCAGCTTCAGGACGTCATGGCGCTCACGGTCTCCGCGCGCGAGGTGACGCGCGAGCACCTGATCACCTCGGCGTCCCGGCAGTTCCGCGAAGGGGACGTGCAGCATTGGTGGCACCCGCCGTCAGGGCGCGGCGTTCGCACCCGGATCTCCGACGACCTCCTGTGGCTCCCCTACGCGGCGTTTCACTACGTCGAGGTCACCGGAGACGAGACCGTGCTCGACGAGACGGCGCCCTTTCTCGAAGGGGCCCCGCTCGAACCGGGAGAGCACGAGCGGTACTTCCAGCCCGAGGTATCGAAAGAGTCCGCGACGCTCTTCGAGCACTGCGCCCGCACGCTCGACCGAAGCCTCGCGGTCGGACGCCACGGCCTGCCGCTCATGGGCACGGGTGACTGGAACGACGGGATGAACCGGGTCGGGATCGAGGGGCGGGGCGAGAGCGTGTGGCTCGCCTGGTTCCTCCACACGACGCTCTGGGAGTTCGCAAAGGTCGCGGAGAAGCGCGGGGAGACGGCGCGCGCTGCGCGGTGGCGCGCGCACGTCGAGAAACTGAAGTTCGCTATCGAGAATTCGGGATGGGATGGCGACTGGTACCGGCGCGCGTTCTTCGACGACGGCACGCCGCTCGGCTCGGCGTCGAACGCGGAGTGCCGCATCGACTCGATCGCCCAGTCGTGGGGCGTCATCTCGGGCGCCGCGGAGCCGGGGCGGGCGGCGCGGGCGATGGCCGCCGTCGAGGAGTACCTGGTGAGACGCGGCGACGGGCTGGTTCTCCTCTTCACTCCCCCGTTCGACCGGACGCCGCTCGACCCCGGCTACATCAAGGGCTACTTGCCGGGCGTGCGCGAAAACGGCGGCCAGTACACGCACGCGGCGCTGTGGGCGTTGATCGCGTTCGCAGCGCTCGGCGAGGGGGACAAGGCGGGCGAGCTCTTCTCGATCCTGAACCCGATCAACCACACGGCCACGCGCGCGGGCGTGTACCGGTACAAAGTGGAGCCGTACGTCGCTTCGGCGGACGTCTACGCCGAGCCCCCGCACGTGGGGCGGGGCGGCTGGACGTGGTACACGGGCTCCGCGGGGTGGATGTACCGCGCGGGCGTCGAGTGGATCCTCGGCTTCCGGTTCCGCGGCGCGGCGCTCCATGTGGACCCGTGCATCCCCCGGTCGTGGCCCGGCTACTCGGTGACGTTCCGCTATCACTCGGCCCGTTACGAGCTCGTCGTCTCGAACCCGCTCGGCGCGACGCGCGGGGTCTCGAAGATCACGCTCGACGGCCGGGAGCTCGACGAGGGAGTTCGCGCAATCCCCCTCGCCGACGACGGAGCGACCCACACGATCGAGGTCGTCCTCGGAGCGATGACTTAAACTCAGCAGTCCGGATGCGAAGAGCCGCTCTCGCCCTCCTCCTTCTCCTGATCAGTCTCGCCCCCGCACAGCCCGAGACCGCTCCGGCTCCCGGCTACGCGTTCGAGCCGCCGTCGTCCGGGGGGCTCGTGGCTATCGACCGTCTCCTGCAGCGGCTCGCGGTCCACAAGCGACTCCTCGTCGTCGGCGCGCACCCGGACGACGAGGACAACCGGCTTCTGACGCTCGCGTCCCGGCGGATGGGCGCGGAGGTCGCGTACCTCTCGCTCACGCGCGGGGAAGGAGGTCAGAACCTGCTCGGCACGGAGCTCG
>JBKJVY010000077.1:0-3762 GCA_046717185.1 Thermoanaerobaculia bacterium | reverse complement strand
CTCAGGATCCAGAGTCCGCCCGGCTCGAGAAACGCGTCCCGGACCGGAAAGACGAGTCCTGCGCCCGGGTCCCGGATGGGGGCGGCCCTCGGCGCGAGTCGCGCGAAGGAGGGAACGGAGATCCGCGTCGCGGTTCCGTCCCGCCGGACGAGCACGACCTCCGGCGGACCCGCGAGAAACCAGCATGCCAATGCGTCCCCGGTTCCGGAGCCGCAGCGCAGGAGATTTCTGATGAGGTGCCCCGTCACGTCGGGAGCCGCTCGCGAGAGGATCGAGGAGAAGGGGTGGAGGCCGTCCTTCCCGGCCTCCAGGAGAAGCGGCTCGCCGGCGCGAAGTCGTATTGCGACGACACCGATCCGGTCCCAGAGCCCCGCCACCCCCTGGCCCGGCTCGGGAAGCTTCCGGTCTTCGAGGCGCTCGCCGGTGGTCGCTGAAAATCGAACGAGGTTCCGCCCCTTGTCCGAGAGCGCCCAGAGCGTGCCGTCTCCGTCGGCGGCGATGCCGTAAGGATCCAGCGCGTCGCCGGCGACGGAGAGTGACGTCGTTCGCGCTCGCAACGTTCGACGGTCGATTCGCCGGATCGCGGGCGGCGCGACGTCGAGAACGAGGATTTCTCTTCCCGCGATCGTCCGCCCCCCGAACTCGCCGACGAGCCGCGGAGGCCCGCCGGCGAGCGAGGAAGCGGGAGCGACGCAGAGAGCGAGGGAAAGGAACACCGTCGGTCGGGTCACGGGCCTAGCCGTAGGCTCCCTGGAGACAAGCGACCGCGTCCAGGTAGCAATCGATCCCGGCGGCGGTGCGTTCCCACCACGTGGAAAAGTCCGAGGCCTCGATGAGGCACAGAGCGTAGCCCTTCACGCAGCTCGCGCCGTGAACCGGAGCGGCGGTGACGAGGCCGGCCGCGAGGGCGAGAGCGGGCACCAGGATGCGGGGAGAAACGGCCCGGGAGAGATTCATGACGTCCTCCTTTAGAGAGTTGTAGCGAGTCCTTCGACAGAGAGTCAGGCGAGACGGCGCTGCAGACAGGAGATGAATTCGGTGTAACAGCGGAGCCCCCCCGCCGATCGCCTCCAGAAGGTGCCTTCCTCGGAGGCCGCGTCCACGCAGTCGGCGTACGTGACGAGACAGTCGGCGCGGACAGGGTCGGGGGACGCGAGCTCGGTGGTGAGCACGATTGCGGCGAGGGAACCGGCGATCCAGTTTCGCTTGCGGGGTTTCGATCCGGCTCTTTTCATTTCGTTCTCCTTGTCTGGAAATGTCTCGACGACCGGCAGACCCGATTCGTGACGACAACTGAACGACAGACGCCGTTCTCCGGCCGGGGAGGCCGCGAGCTGCGGCCGGCGAGGCCGCGAGCTCTGTCCGGAAGTCGGGGCGTACGATCCACGCGTGCCCCGCGTCCTCCTCCTCCTGCCCACGACGACCTACCGCGCTTCGGACTTCCTCGCCGCCGCGGCGAAGGTCGGGGCGGACGTGACGGTCGCTTCGGAGGAACCGAGCACCTTCGAGAGCCGGAACCCCGCGGGGCTCCTGACGCTCGACTTCCGCGATCCCGAGGAGTGCGCCCGGCGCGTCGTGGAGTTCTCCCTCGCTCACCCGATCGACGCGGTCGTCGGCGTCGACGAGGAGACGGCGCTCGCGGCCGCCGTGATCTCTCACGCGCTCGGGCTCCCGGCGAACCCGCCCGCCACCGCCGCCGCCGCGCGCGACAAGGCGCTCCTGCGCGAGGTCCTCGGGGCGGCGAAGGTGCCGTCCCCCCGTTACCGAGTTTTCCGATTAGAGGAAGAACCCGGAAAGACGGCCGCCGCCGTCGCCTACCCGTGCGTGTTGAAGCCGACGTTCCTCGCGGGAAGCCGCGGCGTGATCCGGGCGGACGATCCGGAGTCGTTCCGGACGGCCTGGAAGCGGATCGCCGCCATCCTCGCGGAGCCGGACGTGGCGTCCCGTGGCGGCGAGGCGGCGCGCCGAATCCTCGTCGAAGAGTTCATTCCCGGAGCGGAAGTCGCCGTGGAAGGTCTTCTGACCGGAGGCGCGCTCGAAGTCCTGGCGGTCTTCGACAAGCCGGATCCGCTCGACGGGCCGTTCTTCGAGGAGACGATCTACGTCACGCCGTCGCGCCTTCCGGCTGCGGCGCTCCAAGATGTCCGCAGGACGACGGAGCGCGGATGCCGCGCGCTCGGCTTCGAGCACGGCCCGATCCACGCGGAGCTTCGCCTCGGCCCCAACGGGCCGGTTGTGATCGAGCTTGCAGCCCGCTCGATCGGCGGGCTCTGTGCGCGGACGCTAACCTTCGGCGCCGGCCTCTCACTGGAGGAGTTGATCCTGCGCCACGCGCTCGGCGCACGGGACGAGGCTGTGCGGCGCGAGCCGGGCGCTGCCGGAGTCCTGATGATTCCGATCCCGAGAGGGGGGCTTCTCGAGGCGGTCCGGGGCCTGGAAGAGGCGCGCGCCGTGCCGGGCGTCGTCGACGTCGTGATCTCGGCGCATCCCGGACAGCTCCTCGTCCCGCTTCCGGAGGGTTCGCGCTACCTCGGGTTTCTCTTCAGCCGCGCTTCGGATCCCGGACGCGCGGAGGCCGCGCTTCGGGAGGCGCACTCGAAGGTCGTCTTCGAGATTCGGTAACGCCCCTCACCCCGACCCTCTCCCCGCGCCGCAGGGAGAGGGGGAGGACCAGGACGGTCAGGGCGGCAGAGCGACGAGCCCCTTTTCGACGAGGGCCCGCCACTCCCCGGAGCACTCGGGATGCTCGCGCGCGCGGAGGAGAGCCTCCCGCCCTGCCCGCGCATTCCCGTCCCTGCGGGCAAGGTCGGCGAGCCGGAGGAGCGAACGGAGGGCGGCGGTCGTCTCCGGGTATTTCTCCACGATCTCGCTGTAGAAGCGCGTCGCCGAATGCTCCTCTCCCTGCCGGTCGAGGAAGCTCGCCGCACGCTGCAGGAATCGGATCGGCAGCTCGCCCACCGCCTGCGGCGGTGTTTCTCCGATGAGCCGCGTCGCAAGCTCGTTCTCGCCCCTCGCGACGTAGAGATCGAGCAGCCGCGCCGCGTGCGCCCCGTAGCCGGGCCAGTCGCCGGCTTCGAGCGCCAGGTCGCACGCTACCCGCTGCGCGTCGACGTTCGAGGGGTCTTCGCGGACGACGCTTCCGGTGCGAAGCCGTGCCGCGTCGAGGTCGCCGCGCCCGTGCGCCTCCAGTGCGCCGACGAGCTCGGCGTTCTGGTTCCACGAGACCCGGCCCTCGATCCCCGGATGGATCCATCGCTTTTCGATCCCCAGCAGCGCGATGAAGAGCGCGGCCGCCGCGCCGAAGGCGAATCCGCCGACATGAGCCCAGAGGGCGACGTTGCCCGGCTCGGTCGCGTTCGTCGCGAGCCAGAACTGCGCGGCGAACCAGAGCGGGAGGAAAACGAACGCCGGGACGAGAAACCGGAAGCGGATCCAGGGCAGGAACAGAATCGGAACGCAGAGGAAGCGAATGCGGGACGTCCGGAGGCGCACGAGAAAGGCGCCCATGATGCCCGCGACCGCGCCGGAAGCCCCGACGACGGGCGCGAAGCTGCCGGGGTTCTGCCAGGAATGCGCCGCGAGGGCCGCAAAGCCCGAAAGGACGTACAGGAGGAGGAAGAGCGGCCGCCCGAAAACGTCCTCGAGGAAGGGACCGGTCGCGAAGAAGAAAAGCAGGTTTCCCAGAAGGTGGAGGAGGCCCGCGTGGACGAACATCGAGGAAAGCGCCGCAAAGAGGTTCGGATGCGCGGGAACGAAACCGGG
>JBKJVY010000076.1:0-3545 GCA_046717185.1 Thermoanaerobaculia bacterium | reverse complement strand
GTAGATGCGCGCGATCGTCAATACGAGCCGGTTCAGAGCGAGGACCTGATAGGAAAAGTCCGCCGCCAGCGGAACGACCGCAAGCAAGCCGGGAGGAGCGGACGCGACGGCGCCGATGATTGCGCAGCGGAGGGCGGTCTGGCGGATGACGGTCTTCGCGAGGTCGTCGTCGGAGGCGCCCGGATACTTGAGTCGGATCTTGCGGACTTCCTGGACGACCTTGTCGCGGTCGATGTCGGTCAGGACCGTGCGGGTCAGGGCGACGTACACGCGCCCGATTTTACAAGAGTGGGCTGATAGCCCCCCGGAATACCGAGCCGACACCCGTGTTATGTTCCCCGCCGTTCTCGAAAGGAGCCGAAGTTGAAGAGCAAAACCGCCGCCGCAATCCTGGTGCTCTGCGCCTTCGCCGTGTCGGGCCACGCGGCCCAGAAGGGAAAGAAGAAGAAGGTGAGCGCTCGCGACTACGCCAATACGATCGCGATTCTGCAGACCGACATGGGAGACATCACTCTCAAGTTCCACTACAACAAGGCGCCCAAGCACGTGGAGAACTTCGTGGACCTCGCCGCGAAGGGGTTTTACGACGGGACGATGTTCCACCGCGTGATACCCGGCTTCATGGTCCAGGGGGGCGATCCGCAGACGAAGAAGGCGGAAGACCCGGGCCATCCCTACGGGACGGGCGGCAATGTCGTCGACGGCAAGGAAGTCCGGATCAAAGCGGAGTTCAACGACACGTCGCACAAGCGAGGCATTCTTTCCATGGCCCGGGCGTCCGATCCCAACTCCGCCTCGTCCCAGTTCTACATCGTCGTCAAGGACTCCACGTTCCTCGACAACCAGTACAGCGCTTTTGGAGAGGTCGTTTCGGGCATGGAGGTGGCGGACAAGATCGTCGCCGTACCGCGCAACGCGAGCGACCGTCCCAACCAGGCCGTGCGCATCAAGAAGGTCGTGCTGAGCCAGGCGAAGTCGCTGTCGTAGATCCGGTTTCCGGGAACCCCCGCGACACATAAACTCCGTGTCTTGATCCCAACGGAGTTTTCCGGGCTCGCGAAGCTCACGCGGCGTTCTCGCTACGAGCCCGTCTCGGCCGAGGTCCTTCCCGGCGACGTGGGGCGGAGAAGGTACCTGCGCCTTACTCTCGCGGATGGGTCGAGCGTTCTCGGCGTCGTCTATCCTCCCGAGGAAGAGGACTCGAGGCTTCGATGGCTGGCAGCTCGCGCCGCGCTGCGCGGTCGTGTTCGCGTTCCGTCCCTCTTCGCCGAGGACGGCCGCGGCAACCAGGTCCTCGAAGACTTCGGTTCCGAAGACCTCGCCTTGCTCCTCTCTTCCCGCCCTTCCGAGAGAAGCCTCTGGCTCGAGCGCGCGACGGCGGTTGCCGCGGCCATCGCCGGCATCCCCGACCCCGGTATCAACGAGCCGTTCGACGCCGCCTTCTTCTTCCGCGAGCTTTCGCTCGCGCGCGAGGCGGTCTTCGATCTCTGGCTCGCTCACCCTCTCTCCCCGGAGGAGCGAGTAATTCACGACGGCTGGGCGAGATCGCTCGCGCGGGAAATCGCCGATCATCCGCGCGCCCTCTGTCACCGTGACTTCCACGGCAACAACCTCTTTCCCGTCGGCGACGAGGTCGCGGCGATCGACTTCCAGGATCTGAGGACCGGCCCGGACGCCTACGACGTCGCGTCACTCCTCTGGGAAAGGACGACCCTCGAGTGGATGGGACGGGGCGAGGCCGAGAGAGCGGTTGGGGCGTTCACTCGTCTCCGGGAAATCGAGCCGGACGCTTTCACCCGCCGTCTCGATCGCGTCCTCCTCCAGCGCGCCTGGAAGGTCTGTGGCACGTTTGCGCGAGCGGTGTCGCAGGGCCGGGGAGAGACCTATCGGCGATACCTGCCTCGCGAGCTGGCGCTCGTCCGGCGCCTCCTGGCCGAGGACGACACATTCCGGGGGGTCTTCGAGTCCCGACTGGCCCCGCTCTGTTAAGCTAGTCGGGAGGAGAACCTCCTATGTTTGGCCGCCTCGGAGTCCCGGAGCTTCTGATCATCCTTCTGATCGTGCTGGTCATCTTCGGGGCATCCCGCCTGCCTCAGCTCGGCAAGGGGATCGGCCAGGGACTGAAGAACTTCAAGGATTCCGTCCGGCCGGACGAGCCCGGCGGCAAGACCCCCCCGCCGCCGGCCTGAGCCCCCTTTTCGCTGTCATTCCGAGGAGCGAAGCGCCCTCTCGCACCCGCTGTCATTCCGAGGAGCGAAGCGACGAGGAATCCCTCGCTTTAATGCAGGGGATCCTTCGCTTCGCTCAGGATGACAGCTAAGGCACCTGTCATTCCGAGGAGCGCAGCGACGAGGAATCTGGTTCCCTTTGCCGAGAGGGACACAGATCCCTCGCTTTGCTCGGGATGACCGCCTTTTCCCTGTCATTCCGAGGAGCGAAGCGACGAGGAATCCCTGTAAAGCCCGGGATCCTTCGCTGCGCTCAGGATGACTGTGAAGCGCCTGTCATTCCGAGGAGCGCAGCAACGAGGAATCTGGTTCCCTTTCTCGAAGGGGCCACAGATCCCTCGCGATGCTCGGGATGACCGCTCGCGCGTCATCGCGCGAGCGGTCACTTTTTCTTGAGGATTTCGGGGGAGACGGAGATGCGGTTCTGGTCGCGCGGGAATCGGATATTCAGGATGCCGACTTTGTTTCGGAGAGTGTTCCGGTGGATCCCGAGGGACGAGGCGGCCCGCCCGAGATTTCCCGACGATCGCTTCACCGCTCCGACGATGTACTTCTTTTCGAATTCCTTCTTTGCGAGATCGAGCGAGATGCCGTGAGATAGCAGCTCGTCGATCACCTGTTGGAGCTGCGAATCCAGGTTCACGTCGGCCTCCGAGATTGGGATCGCTTCGGGAGGCGCGCATCTTAGCAAACGAAACTCGCGGCGGCGCGAAGCGCGGAAGATTTATTTCGGACCACGCGACTCGCGAGGAAATTTTTCTTGTGCCAGCGAGGAAACCTTGCCGGACGGAGATTGCTTCGAAAAAAAGAAGAGGCGCAGCGCGCCTCCCCTGAAGTTTTTCGGAAGTCCGGAACTTCTACTTGAGCTCGACCTCGTCGCCGACCTCGATCAACCGATACGAATCGCTGACACGTCCGATGGCCCAGCGATCTCCGACCGTGAGAATCGCGATCTCTCCGAGATACGTCCGCGGAATCGCGACCTCCTCCGGCAGCGCATCGGTCACCCAGTACCCGCCAACCGGCCGGACGCCGTAGGTGCGGCCCGCGGAGTACCGGTAGATCGACAGGAAGTCGCCGGGCTCGACTCCGTTCGCGACACCCAGATCGACGATGACCGTATGGTCGGCCCCCACCGCGACGACACCGTCACGGGTGAACACGATCCGCCCCTGAGCCTTTCCCGACGAGGGATCTCCGGCCACGGCCGGGGGGCTCTTTCTCGCGAGCGGGATGGGAATCGGCTCGAAGGGCTTCAGGTACGAGCCCAGGGGGATGTCGGTGCACGAGCTCGTCACCCGGACCGAGGCGGTTCGC
>JBKJVY010000075.1:0-8658 GCA_046717185.1 Thermoanaerobaculia bacterium | reverse complement strand
AGCTTCGCGCACGCGATCGCGGACGCGCCGGCTCCCAGAAAGACGACCTTCGCGTCCCCGATTTTCTTGCCGGCGATCTCGAGCGCGTTCAGGAGCGCCGCCGCCGAGATGATCGCCGTGCCGTGCTGGTCGTCGTGGAAGACCGGTATCTTCAGCCGCCTCTTCAGCTCCTCCTCGATGACGAAGCACTCCGGGGCCTTCACGTCCTCGAGGTTGATCCCGCCGAAGGTCGGTGCGATCGCTGCCACGGTGTCGATGAACACCTGCGGGTCGGGAGCGTCCACTTCGATGTCGAAGACGTCGATGTCGGCGAACCGCTTGAAGAGCACGCCCTTCCCTTCCATGACCGGTTTCGCCGCCAGCGGACCGATATCGCCGAGCCCGAGCACCGCCGTCCCGTTGGAGATGACGGCGACGAGATTACCCTTCGCGGTGTACTCGTAAACGGTCTCCGGATCTCGTGCGATTTCGAGACAAGGCTCCGCGACGCCCGGGCTGTAAGCGAGGGAGAGGTCCTCCTGCGTGCGACACGGCTTGGAGGGTACGACCTCGACCTTGCCCTTCCGGCCGCGCGAGTGATACTCGAGCGCCTCCTGCCGGGTGATCCTCCTCACGCCGCACCCGCCAGCTCTTTCCGCAGGGCGGCAACCGCCTCCGCCGCGCCGGCGAGCGGCACGGCGCGCACGGACTTGTCACGCCGGCTGACGATCTCGACGTTGCCTTCCTTCAGGGCGCGGCCGCCCACGTTGACGCGGATCGGAAAGCCGACGAGGTCGGCGTCCTTGAACTTCACGCCCGGCCGCTCGTCGCGGTCGTCGTAGAAGACGTCGTGGCCCGAGGCGGCGAGCGACTCGTAGAGAGAGTCGGCCGCCTGCCGCGCCGCCTCGTCGGAAGGGTTCAGCGAAACGATCGCGATCTCGAACGGCGCGAGGGCGAGTGGCCAGACGATTCCGTCGCCGTCGTGGTGCTGCTCGACCGCGGCCGCCATCGTGCGGCCCACGCCGATCCCGTAGGTGCCCATAACCGCCGGCCGCGTCTCGCCCTTTTCGTCGGTGAACTCGCACCGAAGGGCCGTCGAGTATTTCGTGCCGAGCTTGAAGATGTGTCCGACCTCGATGCCGCGCGCAATCGAGAGCGGCTGTCCGCACCGTGGGCAGGGATCACCCGCGCGAGCCGCAGCGAACGAGAGGAACTCGGTCTCCTCGCCGTCTCGCTCGAGCGAGAGGCCGCGGACGTGCCAGTCCCGTCGCCCCGCGCCCGTCACCGCGTTGACGGCCCCGCGCACCGACTCGTCCGCGACGACCCGCAGGCCGCGCCCGGCGAGGTGATGGGGCCCCACGAAGCCGACGGGCGACCCGGTCGCGCCCTCGACCTTCTCTTCCGAAGCGAGCGCCAGGCGCTCGACGCCGAGCGCGTTCTTCAACGCAACCTCGTTCGCGTCCAGGTCGCCGCGCACGAGCGCGACCACGTAACCCTTGTCCGTGTCGTACACGAGGCACTTGACCATCCGTGGTGCGGTGATGCCGAGGAATTCGACGACCTCGTCGATCCCGCCACGGCCCGGCGTCTCAACGTTCTCGAGAGGACCGGCTGTCTCCCCGTCCCACGGCGCGGGGCGACGGCCGGTCTCCGCCTTCTCGACGTTCGCGCCATAGCCGCACGCCGCGCACCGCGCGACCGCGTCTTCTCCGGTGTCGGCGAGAACCATGAACTCCTGGGAGGCGCTGCCTCCGATGGCTCCCGAGTCCGCCTCGACGACCGTGAAGTCGAGCCCGCAGCGCTCGAAGATTCGTCGGTACGCCGCGTCCTGTGCCCGGTAGGACCGGTCGAGCCCCTCCGTGTCGGCGTCGAACGAGTAGCCGTCGTACATGAGGAACTCGCGACCGCGCATGAGGCCGAACCGCGGCCGGATCTCGTCCCGGAACTTCGTACGGATCTGGTAGAGCGTCATCGGAAGCTGCCGGTAGGACGTGACGCCGGCGCGCACGACCGACGTGACCGCCTCCTCCGCGGTCGGCGCGAGGCCGTATTCTCCGCCCTTCCGGTCCTTCAGGTGAAAGAGGATCTGCTCGGCCGAGTAGCGCTCCCACCGTCCGCTCTCGTCCCACAGCTCGCGGGGCTGGAGGATCGGGAGCTCGAGTTCGAGGCACCCGGCGCGGTCCATCTCCTCGCGCACGATCGTTTCCGTCTTGCGGTGCGACCGCAGGCCGAGAGGCGTGAGCGCGTAGATACCCGCGGCGATCCGGCGGATCATGCCCGCGCGCGCCAGGAGCACGTGGGAGACCGCGTCGGCGTCGCCCGGAACCTCGCGGACCGTCTGCAGGAAGTACTTTGACCAGCGCATTTGCGAGAAGCTATCAGCTGACAGCTGACAGCTGAAGCGGAGAACAGAAGCTCTCCCTCTATTTTGCCTGCACCTTCGCCTTCGCCTTCGGTCGGCTCACAGGCTTCTTCTTCGGCCCCGCCTTCTCAAGCAATCGGAGATTGCTCCGCACCTGCTGCATGACGCGGTCTTCGAGCTTCCCGCCGCGCGCGGCCGTCTTGGCCTTGTGGAACGCCGTCTTCGCGTCCTCGGGCCGCCCCGCCGCGAGGTAGGCGAGGCCGAGGTGGTGGAACGTCGTCGGCGCCGCGGCGCGCTCGCTCGATTTGCGCAGGCAGTCGATCGCACGGTCGAACTCCTGCCGCTTGTAGTGGACCCATCCGAGGGCTGCGAGCGGAAAGGGCTTCAACTCCTCCGGGGCCGCCGCGAGCGCGCGGCCGGCATAGTCGAGCGCGGAGTCGAGATCGTCCCCGGACTCCGCGAGGTTCGTCGCGAGCTCGTAGTAGCCGACGGCGCGCGCCGTGGCCGAGCCGTGTCCGTCCAGGAACTCGCGGACGACCTGCGCGGCTTCCGCCGGTCGCCCCTCCGCGCGCAACGCCTCGGAGAGGATAGAGCAAGCCGCCGCCGCGACGACCTCCTCCGGCTCGCCCGAGAGCACCTCGCGGCACGCGACGATCGCCTCCTTCCAGAGCCCGAGCGAAGCGGAGAGAAGCGCGAACGAAATGCGGATGGTCGCGTTGCCCGGCTCCGCGGCGAGCGCCTGCCGATAGAGGTCGTGGGCGCGCCGCAGAGACCCGCGGCCGAGCGCCTCCTCGGCCCGGCGGTAGGCGTCGGCGCCCGGGCCCTCGACGTCCGGAAGAGGGTAGAGCTTGCGGCGCTCGAGGACGCGCACCGCTTCCTGGTACTCGAGGCGCCGGGGGTTCTTCTCGAGAGCCTCGTGAAAACACTCGAGCGCGCGCTTCAGCCGGTTCTTCTCGAGATGACAGAGGCCGAGCTGAAAGACCGCCTCCTCCGAGTCCGGCTGCAGCTTGAGGGCCTCCTCGAAGTGGCGGATGGCGCGGGTGACGTCCCCCTTCTCCCGCAGGACCGTGCCGAGCAGGACGTGGGCGGACGGCTGCGACGCGACGTCGACCGCCTTCCGGAGCTCCCTCTCCGCGTCGTCCCAGCGTAACGCGTGCGCGTAGAGCGCCCCGAGCGCGAAGTGCGGGAGGAAAGCGTCCGCCCGGCGGGCGATCGCGCGCTTGTGGAAGTCTTCCGCCGCCGTGGCGTCGCCCGCTTCGGACGCGACGATTCCCGAGTACACGAGCGACTCGAAGTGGTTTGGCTGAACCGCGAGGACTTTCTTCAGATACCCGGAAGCCCGCTCCATGTCGCCCGCAGAGAAAAAGGTCTCGGCCAGGTAGAAGCCGAGCTCGCCGTTGGCGCGGTCAGACCGGTACAGCTCCTCGAGGCCCCGGATGCCGCGGTCCGCGTCGAGGGCGAGAAGAGCGTACTCCGCCTCGCGGAGCCGCTTCGCGAACAGCTCCCGGTGCGCGGCGGAGATCCGGGCAATGATCCGGTCGCGCCTCTCGAGGAACCGATCCTTCTTCTCGACGGCCTGCATGCGCTCGTCGAGCTTGGTCTCCCAGAGGTCCCGCACCTCTTCCGCCCGCACGACCCCGCGGCGCTCGAGGGTCTCCTGCAGGGCGAGAACGCCGGTGTGCGCGACGAAAAGGTTCTTCTCGAGGTTTCCGAGCGACTCGAAGAGCGACTTCAGCGCTTCGCCCGTCCGTTTGACCACCTCCTCGAGGGTCGAGATCCGCTCGAGCAGGTGCTCGTCGAACGGGATCTCATCGTGAGACTCGCGACCCTCCTCCACGACCCCGACGCCCGACAGCACGAGGAGTTTCGACTGGCACCGGACGCAGAGCTCTTCGTCGTCGGGGTTTCGCGCGTTGCAGACCTGGCAGAACATCGAATAGTCCGGGCTACGGACCCGGCGGGTAGTCGTAGAAGCCCTTGCCCGACTTCCGGCCGAGCCAGCCGGCGTCGACCATCCGGACGAGCAGCGGGCTCGGGCGGTAGCGCGGGTCGCCGAAGCCCTCCTGCAGCACGCGCAGGATCGACAGGCACGTGTCGAGACCGATGAAGTCGGCTAGAGCGAGCGGCCCCATGGGGTGGTTCATCCCGAGCTTCATGATCCCGTCGATCGCCTCGCGACTCGCGACCCCGCTCGCGAGGGTTTCGATCGCCTCGTTCAGCATCGGCATCAGCACCCGGTTCGAGACGAAGCCCGGCGAGTCGTTGCAGGAAATGGGGGTCTTCCCCATGCGGCGGGCAACGTCCTCGACCGTGGCGTCGGTCTCGTCGGAGGTCGCAATCCCGCGGATCACCTCGACTAAGGCCATGACCGGGACCGGATTCATGAAGTGCATCCCGATGAACCGGTCGGGCCGGCCCGTCGAGGCGGCAAGGCGGGTGATCGAGATCGACGACGTGTTCGAAGCGAAGATCGTCTCAGGGGGACACACCGAGTCGAGCTGCCCGAAGAGACCCTTTTTCACCTTCTCGTCCTCGACGATTGCTTCCACGACGAGGTCGGCCTCCGAAAGCCTGCCCAGGTGTGTGGATCCGGCGAGGCGGGAGAGGGCCTGCTCCTTCTCTTCGGAGGTGCGCTTGCCCTTCACGACCTCCCGGTCGAAGTTCTTCTCGATCGTGGCCCGGGCGCCGCGCAGCAGCCCCTCTTCCAGGTCCACGAGGAGCACGGAGAACCCCGACGCCGCCGCGACGTGGGCGATGCCGCTGCCCATCTGCCCGGCGCCGACGACTCCGATTGTTCGGGGGGTCACGCACCGACTCTATGGCCGCGGAGCGGCGCGAATCAACCGGGCGGGACGTAAGGAACTAGCTGTTCGCCAGGGAGACGCGGAAACGCGGCGCGCCGAAGCGCGAAAGGAAGGCGACACCAACGGCGACGACCGAGGCCGCGCTCCAGAGAATCGGTCCCGCGATCGGGAGCAGAGAGACGCCGCCGAGGACGGCGAAACCAAGCGCGAGCGCGGCGGGCCGGCGCGCGGGAGAGACGTTCGTCAGGAGCTTCTGCCCGAGGAGCAGAAAGAGCGCTCCCATTCCGAAGACCTTGGCCGCGACGGCGGCCGCCGCAAAAAAGATCGTGAGCGGCACGGCGAGGGGCGACGGAAGAAGGGCGAGGGTCGCGGCGGCGGCAAGGAAGATCGTGAGCACTCCGAGCGCTCCTGCGAGGAAAGCTCCCGTCCAATCCGACTCGGCGCGATCGGCGGCGCGGGCGAGGGAAGAGCCGAAGAAAAAGAGAAGTCCGACGGCGATGGCGAGCCAGGCGGCGAGCGAAAAGAGACGAAGCCCCCACACGACCGGCGAAAGCGCTCCCGCCTCCCAGGGCGCCCGTTCGATCTCCGCGAGGTAGAGCCGGAGCAGCGTTCCGGGGGTCGACACTCGACCGGCGACGGGGAGGGACTTCCCGGGCACGCCGCGGATCGTTCCGCCGAAGACCACGAGGCTGCCGGCGACGGATCCGTTCGCTCCAAAAGAGACGTCGCCGCCCCAGACGACGACGTCGCCCGCGACAGGCCCTTCGATCGAAACGTCGGAGGCGACCGCGACGACTCGTCCGGGAACCGGATCCGAGAGGACGAGGTCGCGTCCCAGGGCCGTCACCGCGGGTGTCGAGGCGGCTGCGGCGGACGCCCAGAGGAGGAGCGCCGCGACGGCCGCGGCCGTTTTCAAATCGCCCCTCACCCTGACCCTCTCCCCGCCTGCGGGGAGAGGGAAGAACGCCGGCTCCGTGCCCGCGAGAAGACCCGAGTTAGCCCGAAGGCCGACGGCAGGAGGAGGAGGAGGGCGGCGAGTCCGAGGGCGCGGTCCTGCGAAAACGCCTGGGCCAGCGCTTCGAGGCCGGAGGGGGCGACGTTCGCGACGTCGGGCGCCCAGCGCGCGAGCGACCGGAAGAATCCGAGAAGGGGGACGAGCGCCGCGCCCGCGAGCCCGGCCTGGTCCGCCGCGGTCAAGGCCGGGACGAGAAGGAACGCGAGCCCACCAGCAGCCAGGCCGCCTGCGAGGAGGACCGGAGCGCGCCAGAGGGCGTAAGTCCGGCGCTCGCGCGGCGAAAAGGCTCGCAGCCGGACGACCCGCTCCGCCAGGTCCGGGACGGTGAAGGGCGTCGGTGAAAGTCCGTCCAGCTCTTCCACGAGAAGCCGCGCCCGAGCGACCGAGGCGCCGCAGGAGGCGCAGGAAGCCGCGTGGGCGGCCGAATCCGGCGCAAACAGCGGTTCCGCGCCCGAGGCGACTGCGTCGGCGTCGATCGGGTCCAGAGGGCGGGGGCAGGGGGTCATGACATTTCTCCAGCCAGTCGTTCCTTCAATACGACTCTGGCACGAAAGAGTTTGTTCTTGACCGTCCCCAAGGGCATGTTCTTGACCCGGGCAATGTCCTCGTAGGACAGCCCCCCGAAGTGCCGCAGAGTGATGAGCTCCCGGAATTCCGGGGGAAGGCCCGCAATCGCGCGGGAAATCGCCTCTCCCCTCTGGACGTTGCGGAGCTCCCCGTACGGGTCGAGGTCGTGGCTCTCGTGCTCGATCGCCGACACCCCCGACCGGCTCTCCGGATCCGGGATCTCGAGCGGGACGGTGCGTGGCCGGCGTTTGCGAAGGTGGTCGATCGCGGCGTTGCCCGCGATTCGGAAGAGCCACGTCGAAAACTTGTACTCCGCGTTGTAGCGATCGAGCGCCTGGAACACCTTGAGGAAGATCTCCTGAGCGAGATCGAGCGCGTCGTCACGGTTTCCGACCATCCGGGCGACGTGTGCGACGACCCGCGTCTGATATCGCCGGACGAGGACCTCGAAGAGAGCCTCCTCTCCGCCGAGGATCCGGGAGACGAGTTCGGTATCGGCGACCGCGTCGACGGCTGATCCGTGGGGGTCTGATCCGCGGGGGTCTGATCCCCGCAGGGGGTCAGATCCCCCGGCCCTCGCAATCAAGCCGAGTGCAGATGTCGAAAAGATCGCCTGCGGTACAATCCGCTCCCCATTGTAACGAAGGCCGGCGTGAGCCAGCCAGGAGGGGACCTGTGCAGGTCGAGGAAGCTCCACTCACCCGGCTCACCACGTCCACTTTGCCGCAGGGCGTCGATTCCGCGAGCCCCTTCGACGAGATGATGTCGCGCTTCGACCTCGCGGCTCAGAAGCTCGGCCTCGACCCCGGCCTCTACAAAGTCCTCCGCGAGCCCGTCCGGGAGACGAAAGTATCGATTCCGATCGTCATGGACGACGGACATATCGAGGTCTTCATCGGATACCGGGTCCTCCACAACATCGCCCGCGGCCCGGGCAAGGGGGGCATCCGGTTCGATAAGAACGTGAATCTCGACGAGGTCCGGGCGCTCGCGGCGTGGATGACGTGGAAGTGCGCGGTCGTCAACATCCCGTTCGGCGGAGCCAAGGGCGGCGTCATCTGCGACCCGCCGAGCCTTTCGCGGGGAGAGCTCGAGCGGATCACCCGCCGCTACACGGCGGAGCTGATGGACCTGTTCGGCCCGGAAAAAGACGTGCCCGCTCCCGACATGGGAACGAACTCCCAGACGATGGCCTGGATCATGGACACGTACTCGATGCACGCCCGCCACACCGTCACGTCCGTCGTCACGGGCAAGCCTCTCTCACTCGGGGGATCGCGGGGACGGGTCGACGCGACGGGCCGGGGGCTGATGCTGATCGCGCGCGATTCCGCTCCGCTCCGGGGCTTTACGCTCGCGGGAAGCCGGGTCGTCGTCCAGGGATTCGGCAACGTGGGCTCCGTCGCGGCGCGCATGTGTCACGAGGCGGGGGCCAAAGTGCTCGCGGTGTCGGACATCAACGGCGGCATTTTTTCGGAGCAGGGCCTCGACCTTCCCGCGATCATCGCCCACTACGAAAAGAAGAAGACGTTCGACGGAATCCCCGGCGTGAAAAAGATCGGAAACGAGGAGCTCCTCGAGCTCGAGACGGACATCCTCATTCCCGCGGCGAACGAGAACCAGATTCGCAGCCGCAACGCCGGCAACATCCGGGCGAAGATCATCGTCGAGGGCGCCAACGGTCCGACGACGCAGCGCGCCGACGAGATCCTGCACGAGAAGGGGGTCCTCGTCGTGCCCGACATCCTCGCGAACGCCGGGGGCGTGACGGTGTCCTACTTCGAGTGGGTGCAGGACCGCGCCGGGTTCTTCTGGCGCGAGCAGGAAGTGAACGAGCGGCTCGAGGACATCCTGTGCCAGTCGTTCCGGGACGTTGCGGCGATGGCCGAGAAGTACGAGGTCACGTTCCGCATCGCCGCGTACATGCTCGG
>JBKJVY010000074.1:0-4010 GCA_046717185.1 Thermoanaerobaculia bacterium | reverse complement strand
CTCCGCAGTAGCGTCCGACGGTCGCGAGCAGCTGGCCCAGCTGAATCGGCTTGCGGATGAAGTCCTGGATGCCGAGCGGAACGACCTGGTCCGCAAGGTTCGCGCCCGCGGAAATGACGACGACCGGAATCCCGGCAAGATCCGGGTCTCCGCGCTGCTCCGCGCGGAACTGCCAGCCGTTCATGACGGGCATCGTGAGGTCGAGCAGGATGAGGCACGGTTTGGAGCCGTCGCGAAGGCACTCGAGAGCGGCGCGGCCGTGCTCGGCGCTCCAGACTCGATAGCCCTCGTCCGTCAGAATCTGGCTCAGGGTCTCGCGCAGATCCGCGTCGTCTTCGACGATCAGGACTCGGCCCCGTAGTTCCAGTTGCGACGTTACCTCTCGAAGCGATCAGTATAGCCGCGTGCTTCCGGAGCCGCCGCCGTTTCGGGCGCGCGCAGCGTCCGGGGCAATTCGACGTGGAAGGCCGAGCCGCGGCCCGGCTCGCTCTCGACGCGCAGGTTCCCCGAGTGGGCCGACACGATCTGGTGAACGATCCAGAGACCGAGGCCGAAACCGCTGTAGTCGCTGGCGGAAACCGCCCGCTCGAACCGCTGGAAGATCCTCGCCTGCGCTTCGGGCGGAATCCCGATGCCCTCGTCCCGCACCATCAATCGGGCAACGCTCTCGTCGCCGTCGACGCGCACCTCGATGGGGCCTCCCGCTCCGTATTTGATTGCGTTCGAAAGCAGGTTCTCGACGACCTGGTCGAGACGCATCCGGTCCCACACCCCCTCCGCGGACGAGTCGACCGCGAGCGACACCGTGCAGTGAGCGCGGCGAGCGTCCTCCTCGTGGCGGGCGACGACGTCACGAACGATCGAAACAAGGTCGGTCGGTTCGAGCTCGAGCTCCATGCGGCCGTCGGTGATTCGCGAGAGGTCGAGGAGGTCGTTGATCAGTTTCGTGAGTCGGAGGACCTGCTTGTCGACCGCGGCGAGCCGCTCCGACGCCGTGGCAGGTGAGACGGACGACGGATCGGCCTGGAGCCTCCGCAGCAGATTCTGAATGAGGAGCTGCAGCGTCGCGACGGGGGTCTTCAGCTCGTGGGACGCAATCGAGAGAAAGTCGTCGCGCGCGGCGACGGCCGCCTGCGCTTCCTGGTAGAGGCGCGAGTTGTCGATCGCGAGGCTCGCGCGATGGGCGAGACTGCGGGCAAACGCAATGTCTTCGGGACCGTAACGCGCACCCGACTCCGAGGAGACGAGAGTGAGGACCCCGATCGTCCGCCCCCGCGCCTCGAGCGGCACCGAGAGAGAGGACTCGAGCCCGAGCTCGCTCAGGATCCGGTAATGCTCGTCGTCGCGCGCGGCCGCTCGCAGAAGCAAGTCGGGGATCTCGGTCAAGACCTGCGGGTTGCCACTCCGGAACACTTCTGCCGCACCATACGGGGATTTCGGATCTTCCGGATATCGCTCCTGAAGCTCCTGCACCACCGCGATCTTCGCCGGATCGGCGTGAGCGACCGCGAGCCGCTGCAGTACTCCCTCCGAGTCCGCGACGTCGACGACGCACCAGTCCGCCATGCCGGGCACGGCGAGGCGGGCCACCGCTCGGAGCGTCGCCTCGTAGTCGAGCGAGGAGGCGAGGACGGAGCTCGCCTCCGCAAGAAACGCGGACCGACGCTGCGAGGCCTCGGCGGCGGCCCGCGCCGCCTGCTCCCGGTCGAGCAGCTCCGCCCGTTCGCGCTCCGCCGCTTTTGCGGCCGAGATGTCGCGGATGAAGCCGGTGAAGAATGGGGGATTGGTCGGGATTCGGGTGATCGTCAGCTCGACGGGAAACTCGGACCCGTCCGCGCGCAGCGCGGGCATCTCGAGGCGGCGCGCGAGAATCCGCGTTTCGCCCGTTCGAAGGTGCTGCTCGAGGCCGGCGTGATGGGCGTCGCGCATCCGGGGAGGAATGAGGAGCTCCGCCATCGGCCGGCCGATGACCTCTTCGCGCGAATACCCGAAGATCCGCTCCGCAGATGGGTTGAACTCGACGAGCTTTCCCGCCTCGTCGATCGTCACGATCCCCTCGAGCGCGGTCTCGAGAATGGCGCCCTTCCTCGCTTCCGAATCGCGCAGGGCGCGCTCGGCGCGCTTGCGCGGGGTGATGTCGAGATGTAGAACGACCGCCCCGCGGGTCCCGCGCTGTCGGAGGAGGCTTGCGTTCAACCGGAACCATCGTTCTTCCCCGTCGACGGCCGAGCGATACTCGAGGTCGAAGCTCTCGGCCTCTCCCGCGAGCACCGACCGAACCCCTGCGGCGGCGCCGGCCAACGAATCCGGGCCCGTTCCTGCCGTCGCGTCGCAGGCATCGAGGTAGTTCGCGCCGGGGCCGCCGGCCGGACCCGCCAGGCTGTTTTCCCCGCCCTGCCGCTTCCACGGCTCGTTGACCGAGACGATGACTCCGTCGGCGTCCAGGACCGCGACCGGCCCCGGAAGGGAGTCGAGGGTCACCCGCTGGACTTCGGCGATTCGCCTCTGCTCCGCCTCGGCCTCTTCCGCTCGTTCGCGCTCTCGGTGCTCGATCTCGTAGACGGCCGCGAGGCGCCGGCTGACCGGGACGGCGAGCGCCAGCAGGAGCAGGAGAGCCCCGCTGCCGCTCGCAACGATGAGCCCCGACGCCCAGAGGTTCCGGCGCTCGGCTTCTCTCTCCGCCTGGCGGAGACCCTGTGTCTTATGCGAGAGAAACGTCACGAGCGCCGCGTCGAGGGCGTCGCGCCTCGGGCTCGTGACCCGTTCGATATAGCGGCCGAGCTCCTGCGGGCTCGCCCCGGCACGCAGGAGAGAAAGACCGGCGGCCGCCGCATCCTCGTACCCGCGGCCCGCCCGCTCGACGGCGTCGAGGAGCTCCGCGTCGGTGCCGGTCGCGCCCTGTCGCAGCCGCCGCAGGTACGCGACCACGTCGGCGCGCGCCTGGCCGAGCTTGTCGAGAAATTTCGGCTCTCCCGTCAGGAGATACCCGCGGAAGCTCGCGACCCGCCGCTCCAGAGCGGCGCGAAGAAGGCCGACGCCGACGAGCTCTTCGGCCTGTCGAACCGCTTCCCGCTCGACCGCGAGCGCCATCTTCAGCGCAATGGCGGAGGTGGCCGTCAGAAGGAAGACGAGGAGGGCCGATGCCAGGAACCCGATCACCACCTTCCGGCGGATCGAGAGCGCGCCGACCCCGCGGAGAGTCGAGTCCTCCCCGGTCGTCGACCCGGGCATCTATAGCTGTCCGCGGAGAAGTCCCGCGGTGTGCTCGAGGATCTTCTCAGTGAAGGGACGCGCCTTCCATTGAGCGTAGGTGATGCGGCGCGCCTTCGCGCGGTCGGCTTCGAAGTCACGGACCTGCTCGCGGGCGAAGTCGGCATCGTAGACGTTCAGGTTTTCTTCGTCGTTCAACCGGAAGGACCGGTTGTCGAAGTTCGTCGAGCCGACGGACACCCACAGGTCGTCCACGACCATCACCTTGCAGTGGTACATCGTCGGTTGGTACTCGTAAATCTCGATGCCCGCCTGCAGGAGATCCCCCCACCGGGAACGCGACGCCTTGCGGGTGAGCTCCGAGTCGATCTTGGTGCCCGGAACGATGATCTCCACGTCCACCCCCCGCTCGCGCGCCTTCACGAGGGTCTCGACGGTGAGGTCGTCCGGGACGAAGTAGGAGGCGGCGATCAGGATGCGCTGGCGCGCCGAGGCGATTGAGAGCAGGTACATGAGCCGGACGCTTTCGCTGCCCTCGCGGGGTGAGCTCTTGAAGACCTGCGCCAGAGCAGTTCCGACGGGAGGGAGCTTCGGAAAATACTCCTCGCCGTGAAGAACCTCCGACTGGGTTTTCATCCAGTTGTCCATGAACGCCGCCTGCATCTGGGCAACGGCAGGTCCCTCGAGCTGGAAGTGCGAGTCGCGCCAGTGCTCCGGGTCCTGCGCGTTGCCGGCCCACTTGTCGGCGATGCCGACTCCTCCAGTGAATCCGACGCGGCCGTCCACGACGAGGATCTTGC
>JBKJVY010000073.1:0-3151 GCA_046717185.1 Thermoanaerobaculia bacterium | reverse complement strand
GTGAAGAACGCGAAGCGTCCCGACTTCCCGGGCACCGAAATTCGCGCCTCCGCCGGTTCCGGCGGCGAGCGCGTCCGGTCGATCGCGTTCAAGAAGGGGATCGCCACGGTCGACGTCGTGACGAGCCGCATGCTCATGGCGGCCGGGTTTCTGCGCACCCTTTTCGACGTCTTCGCGCGCTGGGAGACCGCGGTGGACATGGTCACCACTTCCGAGATCTCGGTGTCGGTGACGCTGGACGATCTTTCGCGCCTGCCCGAGATCCGGCGCGACCTCGAGCGGCTCGCCCAGGTCGAGGTGGCCCGCGATCGCGCGATCGTGTGCCTCGTCGGTCAGGACATCAAGTTCACACCGGGCATCGCCGCGCGGATTTTCCGGACCATCGACGACGTCAACGTGCTCATGATTTCGCAGGGTGCGTCACGGCGAAACGTGTCGTTCGTCGTGGAGGAGAAGGACGTCGAGGACGTCGTGCGACGCCTGCACCGCGAATTCTTCGAAACCGTCTGATTACCGCACAGGGTCTGACTCCGCAGGGGTCAGATCCACATTCGCCCGGTGGAGTTGCCCTACTCGAGCGCTTGAGGAAAGCTGATAGCTTCTCTTCATGCGCTTCGGCGTCGTCGGAGCGGGAAAGATGGGCCGTGAGATCGAAGCCACCGCGGCGCGTCGGGGGCACGACGTCGTCTGGACGCTCGACTCGAATGCAAACTCGGGAGGTGCCGGGCTGACTCACGAGCGCTTGTCGGGCGCCGACGTGGTGTTCGAGTTCACGAACCCGGCTGCGGCGTCCGGCAACCTCCTCGAGCTCGGGCGATTGGGAGCCACGGTCGTGTGCGGAACGACCGGCTGGGACCGAGACCTCCCGCGGGTGACAGAGGCGTTCCAGGCGGGCGGCGGCGCGCTCGTGCACGCTGCCAATTTCTCGGTCGGCGTGCGCCATTTCCTCGAACTGGCCCGGCTTGCGGCGTCGCTGTATCCCTCCGCCGGCTATGCCGCGTTCCTCGTGGAGGAGCATCACGCCGAGAAGCGCGACGCGCCTTCCGGAACCGCGCGGAAGATCGCGGGGATCGTCGAGGAAGCGTCAGGCGTCCCGCCTGCCGTCGCGAGCGTGCGAGCGGGCACGGTTCCCGGGCTGCACCGGCTCGTGTTCGAGTCTCCGGAGGACGAAGTGGAGCTCGTTCACCGCGCCCGGGGGCGGGCCGGGTTCGCGCGCGGCGCGGTGTGGGCGGCCGAGCACGTCGCCGGCCGAAAAGGCGTGCTCGAGTTCGGAGACCTCTTGCGCGAAGCGCGGGGTCAGGATTTATCCTGACCCCTCTTAGAGCGGGGTCAGGTTTTAACCTGACCCCTCCCAGGTGGAACAGACGGGAGGTTGACCGTGCATCGCGTTGACTGGAAAGGCTGCGGTACGGCGCTCGTCACGCCGTTCGACGAAAAGGGGAGGATCGACTTCCGCGCGCTCGCGAAGCTCGTCGAGTGGCAGATCGAGCAGGGCATCGACTTTCTGGTGCCGTGCGGTACGACGGGAGAGTCGGCCACGCTCTCGGGCGAGGAGCGAAAAGGGGTCACGGCGGCCGTCGTGAAGGCTGCGGCCGGGCGCGTGCCGGTGATCGCGGGCGCCGGCGGCAACCACACTGCGAAGGCGGTCTTCTGGGCGCGCGACGCGGTGAAGGCGGGCGCGGACGGCATTCTTTCGGTGTCGCCGATGTACAACCGTCCCTCGCCGGACGGTCTCGTGCGGCACTTCTCGGCAATCGCGGAAGCCGCGGACCTGCCGATGATCGTCTACAACGTGCCGACCCGCACCGGCACGGACATGGACGTCGAGACGATCCTGCGCCTCGCAGAGATCCCGCACGTGGTCGGGCTGAAAGAGGCGTCTCCGAACTTCGGAAAGATCGCGAGGCTGATGGCGGCAATGCCTGAGGACTTCGTCGTTTTCTCCGGAGAGGACTCGACCGCCCTGGCTCTCATCGCGCTCGGTGGGCGGGGTCTCATCTCGGTCGCGTCGAACGAGGTTCCCCGCGAGATGACGGCCCTCATCGCGGCCGCGCTCGAGGGGCGCTCCGACGAGGCGCGGAAGCTCCAGCGCAAATATCTTCCTCTCATGGAGATGAACTTCTGGGATTCGAGCCCGGGTCCGGCGAAGTGCGCGCTCGCGGCGATGGGGCGGTGCGGCGACACGGTTCGGCTGCCGCTCGTTCCCGTCCGCGACGAGACGCGCCGCCGCATCGAGAAGCTGCTCGGCGGACTGAAGCTCCTCCCGAAGAGGGCCGCCGCGGCGCGCTGACTGCGCCGCGAACGCACGGATGTCGCGCGATCCGGCGGAGCTCGCCCGCGCGATCGAGGCGGCCGCCGCCGATCCGGACAGCCAGCCCCCGGAGGCCCTTCGGCGTCTCGTCGAGGACCTCAAGGCAGGGCTGAACGACGGCTCCATCCGCGCGGCGGAGAAGGAGGGCGACCGGTGGGTCGCGCGCCCCTGGGTCAAAAAGGGGATCCTGCTCGGTTTTCGCGTCGGGGTCATCCGGGAGGCGTCCGCCGGCGGGGGCTTCCCATTCTTCGATAAGGACACGTTTCCGGTTCAGGAGCTGACGGTGGGCTCCGGCGTCCGCATCGTGCCGGGCGGCACCGCGGTTCGGGACGGTTGCCACGTCGGACGCGGAGTCACCATCATGCCGCCGTCGTACGTCAACGTCGGGGCGTGGATCGGGGAGGGGACACTCATCGACTCTCACGTGCTCATCGGGTCATGCGCGCAGATCGGGAAGCGCGTACACGTGTCGGCCGGAGCTCAGATCGGCGGCGTCCTCGAGCCGGTCGGAGAGCTGCCGGTCGTGATCGAGGACGAGGTCCTCGTGGGAGGCAACTGTGGCATCTACGAGGGCGCAATCGTGCGGGAGCGGGCGGTGCTCGCGGCGGGCGTGATTCTGACCGGCGGCACGCCGGTGTACGACGTCGTGCGCGGCGAGGAGTACCGCAAGCGGCCGGGCCGCCCGCTCGAGATCCCGTCCGGCGCCGTCGTCGTTCCGGGTTCGCGGGCCCTTCGCGAGGGGAAGGGGGCCGAGTGGGGCCTCTCCCTCCAGACCCCCGTGATCGTCAAGTACCGGGATGAGAAGACCGAAGCCTCCGTAACGCTCGAGGACCTGCTGCG
>JBKJVY010000072.1:0-4886 GCA_046717185.1 Thermoanaerobaculia bacterium | reverse complement strand
GGCCCCGACGGATCGACGCCGAACCCCTCCCCGGGACGCCGCCGGGTCGCGGTGACGTCGGCGCGGACGGCCGACTGGTCGTGGATCTCCGCCGCGAGTGAGTGAAACTCGAGCTCGACGAACAGCTCCTTCAGCCGCGGCGAATCGGGCGTCGAGCACTTCAACGCGTCCGGCTCGAACGGGATCGGGAGATCGGTCGGGATCTCGACGAGCTTCCGGGAGATGAGCGCGTCGTCCTTGTGCTCGCGGAGGCTCTCTCCGACCTTGCCTTTGACCTCGTCGGCGCGTTCGAGGAGCGTCGTCAGGTCTCCGTATTCGGCGATCCACTTCTTTGCCGTCACCTCGCCGACCCGCGGGACACCGGGGATGTTGTCCACGCTGTCCCCCATGAGCGCGAGGACGTCGGCGACGCGGTCGGGCGCGACTCCGAAGAATTCGCGTACCCCCGCCTCGTCGAGGAACTTCTCGCGTCCGGTGTGGAAGACCCGGACGCGCGGCCCGACGAGCTGGAGCATGTCCTTGTCCGCCGTGACGATGACGACGTCGAATCCCATCGTGGAGGCCTTCTTCGAAAGCGTGCCGATGACGTCGTCCGCCTCGTAGCCGACGAGCTCCAGCACCGGGATCCGATACGCCTCGAGAAGCTGACGGATTGCCGGCAGTTGCGTCTTGAGGTCGTCAGCCATCGCCGGTCGGTTCGCCTTGTACTCCTTGTATGCCTCGTGTCGCACGGTCCGCTCCGGGCCGTCCCACGCGACCGCGAGGTAGTCGGGCGTGTGCTCGCGAAGCATCTTTCGGAGCATCGTCACGAAGCCGTAGACCGCGTTGGTCGGCCGGCCGGCCGAAGTCGAGAGGCGCTGGATGGCGTGGTACGCCCGGTGGATGTTGGACATCGCGTCCACCAGGTAGAGCTTCGGCGGGGCCTCGGGCATGCGGCTTCGGATTATGGGGTCTGACCCCGCAGGGGTCAGATCCCTCCCTCCCCAATGAAATTGCGCCTTCCGTCCGGTTCTCGCCGGATGCAGGTCGCGGTTTGCGCAGGGCCTCGGCGCCTAAGCGGAGCGGCTGGAGTTGGTTGGAACTGAAGAGGGCCGGGCGCAAAAAAAACCGCGCGGACCTTTTTGGGTGCCGCGCGATTCAATAGAAGAAGAGTAACAAACGCGCACGACGCTGTCAAGAGAAAACTCCGATCGCACACAAAGCGCGCAAGTCGCATTGATTGAGAGGGATGGAAAGACGCCGGAACGACTCAGAAACGCGCGCGGACGAGGGCCAGGACCTTCTCGCGCGTTGCGGTCGCCTCGCCGCCGAGCCGCACGGACTCCAGTCGGAACGCCTCCGCGAAGGCGGGATCCCCCGCGCCGGCGAGGTTGATTCCGACGTTCAAGAGCGCGCCCTCTACGGCCACTCCGAGGAGGAGAGCCGCCGCGCCTGCGTCCGAGGCCGCGTTGGGGTTGCCCTTCTCGGCCAGCACCGGGATCGAGTCGAGTAGACGAGCCGCCTCCCTCGCCGTTCGCATCGGGACCTCCGCGGCGTGCCGGTTCGCGGCGGCCATCTGCCGCGACCGCACCTCGCGCTCTTCGTCGGTCGCCTTCGGCAGGCGCCGTGCGGCCACGACTCCGTCGTAGGCCTCGGAGTCTTCGCGAGCGAGACGCAGGAGCTCCCCGCGCGTCCGCCGGGCGGCCTCGGCGATCGGCCGGACCGAATCGTGCGCCGCGGCGTACTTCTCCTTCGAGAGGGTCAGGGCCGCCACCATTTCCGCGAGGGCGGCGCCCATTGCTCCCGCCAGCGCCGCCGCCGTGCCGCCGCCCGGTGTCGGGGCGTCCGAGGCGAGAGCCCCGGTGAGATCTTCGAAGGACGTTGTCCGGTAATCCATCCTGAGCGTAAAACTGGGGACAGACTTAAGTCTGTCCCCGGATGTCCGCGACCACGCGACCCTTCCGCACGACCGCCGAAACGAGATTGACTCCCCAATGGTAGACGAGGTGCCGGTCGTCGGGCGCGTCGAGGACGACCACGTCCGCGGACTTGCCCGGCTCAAGGGACCCGATGCGGTCCGCGAGCCCGAGCGACGCGGCGGCGTTCAGGGTGCAGCCCGTCAGCGTCTCCTCGACCGTGAGGCCCGAGTCGAGGCACGCGTGCGCCGCGACCGCGGCGAGCGACTCCGTGTAGCACGTGCCCGGATTCGCGTCGGAGGCGACGGCGACCGGCACGCCCGCCTCGATCATCGCGCGCGCGGGAGCGCGACGAGAACGCATCCACCAGGCCGTTCCCGGCAGGATGACGGCGACGGTGCCCGAGCGGGCGAGCGCGGCGACCTCTTCGTCGCCGGCGAAGAGCAGGTGGTCCGCGGACGCCGCCCCGAGCTCCGCCGCGAGGAGCGTCCCCCCCGAGCGCGCGAGCTCGTCCGCGTGCACCCGGAGGCCGAGCCCCGCGCGGCGCCCGGCCTCGAGAATCGTCCGGGACTCCTCGACGGTAAAGACCCCCTCCTCACAGAAGACGTCGCAGAATCGCGCAAGGCCCTCGCGGGCAGCGCGCGGCACGATCTCCTCCGCGACGACGCGGACCCACTCGCTCCGCCGCTTGCGGTACTCGGGAGGGACCTCGTGCGCGGCGAGAAGGGTGGGGACGATCCGCGGCACGTCGTCCCGCTCCGCCGCGGCGCGCAGGACGGCAAGCGAACGGATCTCATCGTCCGGCGTGAGGCCGTAGCCGGACTTGGCCTCCGCGGTCGTCGTTCCGTGCCGGAGCATGGCGGAGAGCCGCGATACGACCGCCACCGTGAGCTCCTCGTCCGTGGCCGCCCGCGTTGCGCGAACGGTCGCGAGGATTCCTCCGCCGTCCGCGGCGATCGATGAGTAACTCTCGCCCGCGAGGCGCCGTCCGATCTCCTCGCCGCGGTCGCCCGTCCACACCGGGTGCGTGTGCGCGTCCACGAAGCCCGGCAGGAGGGTCCGTCCGCCCGCGTCCACCGTGACGTCCGCCGGGCGCCGGGCGTACTCCCGCCGGTAGTCGGCTTCGGTCCCGACGAAAGTGAGAACGCCGCCTTCGGCGCGCAACGCGGGCTCGCGGATCCGACGGATTTCCCCCTGCTCGCGCCCGCGCCGCGCCGTCCGGCCGATCGGAGTCGCGAGGGTGACGGCGCCGCGGATGTCGAGGGAAGGCATCTTTAGCCTGTCATTCTGAGGCGCGAAGCGCCGAAGAATCCCTACCTTGTTCAGGAAGGGATCCCTCGCCGCCTGCGGCGGCTCGGGATGACAGAGGGATTACCCCGGGCTGTTCCGCCTCAGATACGACAGCGGGCGATCCTGCTCGTCCTGCTGCCGGTCCATCTCGACGGCCTGATGGAAGAGCTCGAGCATCTTCTGGATCTCGAGGCGGAAACCCGCTCGTTGCAGCTTGAGCTCGTGAATCGCCTTCTCGATCTCCGCCGAGCGCTGAAGGGCGTTGTGCGTCAGCCGCTCCGCCGAGTCTTCGGCCTCTCGAACGATGAGCTCCGCCTGCGACTGTGCCGCGCCGCGGATGTCTTCGGACGCGCGCTGCGCGGACACGAGCGTGTCCTTCAGTATTCGCTCGCGCTCCCGGTGAGCCCCGTTCTCTTCGTCGAGAGCTCGGATCCGGCCGGCGAGGCCCGCGTTCTCGCGGGCGAGCGCTTCCATTTCTTCCGCGGCCATTTCGAGAAACGACTCCACTTCTCCGGGGTCGATTCCCCTCCACTTCCGGCCGAAACGTTGCTTCTGAATCTCGAGGGGCGTCAGGCGCGAGGGCATGGTCGGACCTCCGTGGGCCGGTTAGAACGCTATGGCGGACGTCAGGAACAGTCTTCTCAAGAAGATTTCCACGAAAAGGATCAGCAGGATTACGAGGATCGCGGACAGGTCGATTCCGCCCGTGCGGGCGGGGGGGAGGAGGCGCCGGAACGGCCGCAGGATCGGCTCGGTCGTACGGTAGAGGAACTGGACGATCGGGTTGCGTGGGTCCGGGCTCACCCAGGAGATCACCGCAGCGATGATCACGAGCCACTTGATCACCGAGAGGATCGCGAAGATGACGGTGAGCACCGCCGTGCCGAACGCGCCGCCGACGTTCATCCGGCCGTCCGTTCCCCGAAGAGGGCCGTGCCGACGCGCACTTCCGTCGAGCCTTCCTCGACGGCGACCTCGAAGTCGTGGCTCATCCCCATCGAGAGCTCCGGCAGGGGCTGCCCGAGCGCCTTCTCCAGCCGGTCGCGTGCCTCGCGGAGCTGCCTGAAAAAAGGACGAGCGCGTGCGGGGTCCGGATCGAAGGGAGGGACGGTCATGAGGCCGCGCAGGTCGAGGTGGCTGCAGGCGATCGCTGCGCGGGCGAGGGCTTCCGCGCGGGAGGGTGGGACGCCGGACTTCGTCGGCTCCTCCCCCACGTTGACTTCCAGGAGCACCGGCATTCTGCGTCCCTCCGCGGCGAGGAGGCCCTCGATCCGCGCGGCAAGTCGTTCCCGGTCCACGGTTTCGATCGCTGAGAACCATTGTAGCGCCGCCTTCGCCTTGTTGGTCTGAAGGGGGCCGATCAACCGCCACTCCAGATCCGGAAACTCGGCCCGGACCGCCTCGATCTTGGCGGCCCCCTCGGCGACGCGGTTCTCCCCGCAGAGCCGGAAGCCCGCCCGGGCGGCGCGCCGGACGAGGTCCGCGCCGTGTCCCTTGGTGACGGCGAGGAGTCGGACTCCGGCCGGATCCCGGCCGGCGCGCTCCGCGGCGCGGGCGATTCGCGAGAGCGCCTCATCCCGGCGCCGCTCGAGCTCCTGGGCGCCGGACGAGCCGCTCAATAGCGGGCCGACCGCTCGCTCGCGTCCGCTCCGAGGTTGGCGAGCCGGTCGGCGCGCGTGTTGTTCTCCCGGGGGATGTGGG
>JBKJVY010000071.1:0-3561 GCA_046717185.1 Thermoanaerobaculia bacterium | reverse complement strand
CCAAAACTGCCAGGGGGGCAGGTGCTCCAGCACATGTTACGGATAGAAGACGACATCGTTCCGGTAGCCGGGATTCCCCCCAAACTTCACGGTGAAGTCATCGAGAACCGTCACGGATTCGAAGATGTATTCGTGCACGTCGGGATGGCTCAAGAGATCCAGGGTGAACTTGACGTCGTGCGCGGTCACCGGCACGCCGTCATGCCAGCGGACGTCCGTCCGCAGGCGATAGGTCCACTCGCGGTAATCCGGAGAATGTTCCCAGCGCTGAGCGAGCCCCGGCTCGAGCTCTCCTCTTTCGTCTACCTTGGCGAGCGAGAGAAACACGAGGAAATCGAGGTCGGTCACGTCCGGTTTGATGTCGTTGACGTCGGAGATCGCCATGACCAGCGTCGAGCCGCGGGCGTAGGCCGGGTCACCGGCTCGACGGCATCCGATCGCGGCAACGGCCAGGGATCCGGCGCACATCTGCACAAACTGGCGCCGGCCGATCGGGCTGAACGGTGCGACCTCTGTGGTCACCCATCGCTCCGATTCTCCAGCCACAAGTCCTCGATAAACTGCCGTGGCTCGGCCCGCCAGGGGCTGCTCAGCCCTCGGACGCGTCGGTGGACGAGTTCCAAATCGACCTTCGGGCACAGGAACGTGACCGGATTGTCCGCCCGAACGATATTGGCGAGCTCCTGATAGATGCGGTCCTGCGTAGCAGGGTCCGCCGTGTCCTTCGCCCTTTGGAAGAGGGCGAAAACCGCAGGGTTCTCATACCCGATCGAGGAGTGCTTGTCTTCCAATAGCCATCGGCTGCCCCACACGGAAGCGAAGGCGGCCTCGAACGCGCCGCGCTGCAATCTCTCTTCTACGATGGAGTCGTCCAAAGGCTGGAGGTCCATGTGGACCCCTACCCGGCGGAAACTGTCCTGCACGTACAACGCGATCTCCGGATATGGAGGTTGAAATACGATGGCGGTAAACCTAAACGCCTTGCCCTCTCGCTCGCGCACCCCATCTCGATCGCGATCCCGCCAGCCGGCCGCTTCGAGCAGAGCCCGAGCCTGTTGCGGGTCGTACGGCAGCGGCGCCGGGAGCTGACCGCGGCGAAGCTGACGCAGCGTGTAGGGCCCGTCAACGAGCGTGATGTCCTCCGGAACGTTGATCAGCGGGAGCAGCTCCCGGCGGTTGATCGCCAGCGTGAGCGCCCGGCGCACGCGGGGATCCCGAAAGAAGGGGTGCTTGTTCTGCCAGTAGATCCCCCGGGCGTTGGTCCGCTCGTAGAACCAGTAAAGGCGGAAACGGGGATCCAGTTTTCCGCTTGGAAAACGCACCATGTTCCCGCTCGTGGCGTCCACGTTCCCGCTCAAGAGCTCGGTCAGGCCGGTCTGTTCAGTGAATTTCAGAACGACGCGGGCGATTCTCGGCTTGCCCCGGTAGTAATCGGGATTGGCTTCAAATTCCATCATCGTCTGGGGCTGGTAACGGACGAAGCGGTAGGGACCGTTACCCACCGGGCGGGTCCAGAACTCCCAGCGGAAAAGCTTCCCTGGGTCGAGGCGCTCCAGCAGATGCTTCGGCCAGCAGGCATGGGTCTGGTAGCCAGGCCCGTGTCCCGAGCGCACCGTGACCGTCCAGTCGTCGAGCACGTCAATCGACTCGAAGGGCAGGAACGACTCGGACTCGGGACGGGACAGCAGTTCCAGGGTGAACTTGACGTCGTGGGCAGTGACAGGCGTCCCGTCGTGCCACCGAACGTCTGTGCGCAAATGGTACGTCCACGAGCGAAAGTCGGCCGAATGCTCCCAGCTGCGGGCGAGCCGGCCTTCCAGCTCGCCCCTTTCGGTGTTCCGGACCAACGCGAGGAACACGAGGGACTGGCCCCAGTCGTCACGGGGTCCGAGCGGATACTCAGAGGAGCCGGCGGCGATGATCAGCGTTGAGCCGCGGGAATCTGCCAGATCCTTGCGCGGGCCACAGCTTACCGAAGCGAGGGCCAGCGACCCGGCGCACATCTGCGCGAATCTCCGCCGGTCGATCGGGCTGAACGGAGCGACTTCCGTGGTCATCGATCGCTCCGATCCACCAGCCAGAGGTCTTCCATGTAGGTATCCGGATTGGCATGAAAAGGAGTGCTCAGCCCACGAACTCGCCGGTGGACGAACCAGTCCCTGCTCCAGGGTATGAGACGCGTGACCGGAAGGTCCGCTCGAAAAATCTCCGTCAGCCTACGGTAGATCCGATCCTGCTCATCCGGGTCGCCTGTGGCGACTGCCTGGTCGATCAGCCTGACGGCTTCCGGGTTCCGATAGCCGGTGGGATTCCCTCTTCCGAAATATCTCTTCCGGGCTTCGTGGGGGCCCGATTGTTGCGTTTGAAGCGCGGCCTCGAAGTCTCCGGCATCCAACCTCTTCCACATCAGGCCCGCATCGAGGACCTGCAAGTCCATGCGGACGCCCACCCGGCGCAGCATGGCCTGGACGTAGACCGCGAGCTGATTGAATCCGTTGCCGTCGTGCACGATCGCCGTGAATCGGAACGGCCGCCCATCCCGCTCGCGCACACCGTCCCCGTCGCGATCCTGCCAGCCGGCCGCTTCGAGCAGCGCCCGAGCCTGTTTCGGGTCGTACGGCAGCGGCTCGGGAAACTGTCGGAGGTGGAATTGGCGGAGTGTGAAGATCCCGTCGGTGATCGGCAGATCGGCAGGCAGGTTGAGGGCTCCAAGGAGCTCTCGCCGGTCGATCGCGAGGGTCAGCGCCCGCCGCACACTGGCGTCACGGAAGCGAGGAGGGTCGCACTCCCAGTAGATGGCCCGGGCGGCCGGGCCGACTGCGTGATAGACGCGAAAGCGGGGATCTCCCGCGACTCGGGGAATCTGCGGCAGATCGCCAGCCGCGATGTCCGCATTGCCGCTCAGGAGCTCGGTGAGTCCGGCCTTGCCGACGAACTTGAGCACGACACGCTCGAGTTTGGGCCTTCCCCGGTAGTAGTCCGGATTCGCCTCGAACTCGATCATCGTCTCGGGGACATGCCGGACGAAGCGGAAAGGGCCATTGCCCACCGGTCGCGCCCAGAAGTCCCACTCCCAGAACTGCTTCGGCGGGAGGTCTTCCAGCAAATGCTTCGGATAGAAGACGACATCGCCCCGGTAGCGGGGATTTCCCCGAATCTTCACGGTGAGGTCATCCAGAACGGTCACGGATTCGAAAACATACTCGTGCACGTCGGGATGGCTCAGGAGATCCAGCGTGAACTTGACGTCGTGGGCGGTGACCGATGTTCCGTCATGCCAGCGGACGTCTCTGCGCAGGTGATAGGTCCAGTCGCGATAGTCGGGGGAATGCTCCCAGCTCCGAGCGAGCCGCGGCTCGAGCTCGCCCTTTTCGTTCATCGTGGCGAACGGGAGAAACACGAGGAAATCGAGGTCGGTTACGTCCGGCTTGATGTCGTTGACGTCGGAGACCGCCATGACCAGCGTCGAGCCGCGGCGATAGGCCGGGTCACCGCCTCGACGACATCCGATCGCCGCGGAAGCCACCGATGCGGCACAGATCCGGATGAACCGGCGCCGGC
>JBKJVY010000070.1:0-2677 GCA_046717185.1 Thermoanaerobaculia bacterium | reverse complement strand
CGGCGGTCCGTCCACGAAGACCAACAAGAAGGGATACTGGGCAATCTTGGGCCTCGTGGGCGGCGCGTGGAACATCGACGTGACGGCCGCGGGATTCGAGCCTCGGAAGCTCTCGATCAGTCTCTCGGAGGCGGGCCGGATTCCTCCCATGACGATCGAGCTCGAGCCTGCCGCGACGCAGGCTCCTCAGGTGGCCGCAGCCGTCCCGGGCGCGGCGGCGGATGTCCGCGCGGCGGTCGAGCGGGGCAACCGGCTCCTGACCGAGAAGAAGTTCGCCGAGGCGAGAGCGGAGTTCGAGAAAGCGCTGGAGGCAGTGCCGGGCAACACGGCGTTGCTGAAAGGGGTGGCCCAGACCTACGGCGGGGAGGGCAACCGCGCCCGGGCCATCGAGACTTTGCGGAAGGTCTTCGCGCTCGATCCGGCCGACGCCGATGTTCGAGTCCTTCTCGCGAGCCTCCTGCTCGAAGACGGGAAGCTCGAGGAAGGCAAGAGCCTGCTCGAGAGCCTCCCCTCCGGGGCGATCCGCGAGGCAGTCGTGTACGTCAACCTCGGGATCCTCTTCATGAACAAGAACAAGCCGGAGGAGGCTCGGGCGTATCTGACGAAGGCGATCGAGCTGGACCCCGCGGACGCCGACTCCTACCGGTATCGGGGTCTTGCGCTGGTCCAGGGCAAGAAAAACGCGGAAGCGAAAGCAGACTTGAAGAAATACCTCGAGCTGAAGCCGGGCGGCCCCGACGCGAAAGAGGTCCGGGAGATCCTGCAAGCCCTGCGATGAGCCGTCCGGCGGGGGGCCGGCGCCGCCTCGCCCTCTGCGCTGTCTTCGTGTTCACGGCCAGCCTCGGCTGCCGCCGGACCCCGGGAAGCTCGACTCCAGACGTCGCGAAGAACGACCCCGAAGTCGTCCTGATCACGCTCGACACCGTTCGGGCGGACGCCGTCGGGTTCTCCGGCAGCGGCAAGGTGGAGACGCCCGCCCTCGACCGGTTCGGCGCGGAGGGACTCGTTTTCGAGTCGGCCCGCGCGTCGAACGTCGTCACGCTGCCGTCTCACGCCAACCTGTTCACCGGGCTCTATCCGTATCAACACGGCATCCGGGACAACACGGGTTTCCGACTCGGCACGGAAATCCCGACCCTGGCGACAGTGCTCGGAGAGCGGGGCTACGCCACGGGCGCGTTCGTCGGGGCGTTTCCCCTCGACTCGCGCTACGGCCTCGACCGCGGCTTCGAGGTCTATGACGACAGCTATCCGCCGGGCGCCTCCCCATACGACTTCGAGCTGCGCGAGCGTCCGGCCGCCGAGGTCGTCGCGGCCGCGCGCTCCTGGTACGCGAAGGAGAAAGGCCGCCGGCGGTTCCTCTGGGTCCATCTCTACGACGCCCACGCTCCCTACCGTCCTTCCCCCCCTTTCGCGGATCGCTATCCCGGCGCTCCCTATCTCGGAGAGATCGCGGCGATGGACGCGGCGCTCGAGCCTCTCTTCTCCGACATTCGTGGCTCCGGCCGGGGCACGCTCGTGATCGTGACTTCCGATCACGGCGAAGCCCTCGGCGATCACGGCGAGGTCACGCACGGGCTCTTCGCCTACGAGGCGACCCTCAAGGTCCCGCTTCTCCTGTGGTGGCCGGGCCGGATCGCGCCCGGGCGCTCCCGCCGCGTGGCGCGGCACGTGGACGTCTTTCCGACGGTCGCCGAGGCGACCGGGGCGGCGGCGCCGGCGGGGTTGCCGGGCCGGTCTCTGCTCGCTCCGGAATCCGGACGAGAGACCGGCGCGACCTACTTCGAGGCCCTCTCGACGTCCTTGAACCGGGGCTGGGCGCCGCTCACGGGACTCGTGGACGGCGGCCACAAGTTCATCGATCTTCCCGTTCCCGAGCTGTACGACCTCGAGCGCGACCCCGGCGAGAACGTGAACCTCGCGGCGGCGCGCCCGGAGGTGGTCCGGCGGTTGAAGAATCTCCTTCCGCCCGGGTCGGCGCAGGCGCGCGCCGCGCGCGCGCAGAGCGAAGAGGCCCGGAAGCTTCTCTCGCTCGGTTACGTCTCGGGCTCGGGCGCGCAGAAGGCGTCCTTCACCGCGGAGGACGATCCGAAGCGGCTCGTGGCGCTCGACTCGAAGATCCACCGCGTCATCGAGCTGTATCAGAAGGGCGATCTGCCCGGCGCGACACGGCTCGCCCGCGAGGTCCTCCGGGAGAGACCCGGCATGGCGGTCGGATACGAGTTCCTGGCGTTCCTCCTGCAGCAAGCCGGACGTGTCGCCGAGGCGGCCGACGTGCTCTCCGATTCCGTGCGCAGGGGCCTGGCGTCGGAGCCGATGCGGGTGCGTCTCGCGCTCGTCCTTTCGGAGAACGGCCGCGCGGCCGAGGCGCTCGCGGTCCTGGAACCGCTCGCCTCGAGCGCGGACCCGGAGACCGGCAACGCCCGCGGAATCGTGCTCGCCGACGCGGGGAGGGTCGCGGAAGCGGTCGCCGTCTTCGAGAAGGTCGCGGCGGCCGACCCGGGCGATCCGATCACACTGCAGAACGCTGGGATCGCGCTGTTGAAGGGGGGCGACGCGGCTGGAGCGCTCGCGCGGTTCGATCGCGCGCTCGCGATCACGGAGAAGCTCCCGCGCGCGTGGAACGCGAAGGGCGTGGCGCAGGCGCGCCTCCACGACGAGAGCGGCGCGCTCGCCT
>JBKJVY010000069.1:0-5011 GCA_046717185.1 Thermoanaerobaculia bacterium | reverse complement strand
GCGAGCAGCTGCCCGGCCTCGGCCACGCGGTCGGGCGGCACCATGACCCGGCTCATTCCGAACGCGCCCAGGTTTTCCGGCAGCGGGGTGGCGGGAGAAGGTCCCTCCACCTCGCACGGGATGCCCTGGGACTGAAGGAAGCCGGCCATGAACAGCGCTTCCTCGTCGTTTCCGACCGATGCGACCTCGACCCACTCCGGTCCTTCTTTCTTCACCCGTTCCTCCGTGACGTTCGGAACACTTCGAGCGCGCGGACGCCGCGTTCGGCGACGCGCCCCACTACCGACGCTCGGTCGGCTCCCAGTTCGCGGCATCGGGAAGCGTAGCTCTCCGCCTGCGCCTCGGGCAGCGCAACGAGGAGCCCCCCCGAGGTCTGCGCGTCGCAAAGGAGGAGGAAGTCTTCGTCGCTCACGCCGGTCCCGACTTCCGTGCGCGGGCGCAGGTTGCGTACGTTGACCCGCGAGCCATCCGGCGCGATTCCGCGCGCCGCGAACCGGCGCGCCTCCGAGAGAAGCGGCACCGCCTCCACCCAGAACTCCCCCGTCGTTGCGGACGCCTCCATCATCTCGTGCGCGTGGCCGAGAAGGCCGTACCCCGTGATGTCCGTCGCGGCGTGGATCTCGAAACCCTCCATCGCGTCGACGGCAGGACGGTTGAGCGCGGACATGACTCGGGAAACCTCTTCGAGCACGTCATCAGAGACGAGCCGGCGTCGAAAGAGGCCGCTCACTCCTTCGGCGGAAATCGCGTCCGCACGGCCCGCGGAGACCGTGACTCCGATCCCGAGGGGTTTGGTGAGCACGAGCGCGTCGCCCGGCCGGGCGCCAGCGTTCCGGGTCACGTCGGATTCGGCCGCGAACCCGGTGACCGCGAGGCCGTAGATCGGCACGTCGTGGTCGATCGAGTGCCCGCCCCCGATGACCGCGCCGGCCTCCGCCACTTTGTCGGCGCCTCCCCGGAGGATCTGCTCGAGGACCTCGGTCGGCAGCACCGTCGTGGGGAACGCCGCGAGCGCGAGCGCGAGCACCGGACGCGCGCGCATCGCGTACACGTCCGAGAGGGCGTTGGCGGCGGCGATCTGGCCGAAGAGGTAGGGGTCGTCCACGACGGGCGTGAAAAAGTCCACCGTCTGGACGAGCACCTGCCCGCCGCCGATTCGATAGACGGCCGCATCGTCCGCAGACCCGTGCCCCACCAGCAGATTCGGATCCGCCGGGACGGGGAGCTTCGCGAGAAGCGCGGAAAGGTCGAACTGACCGATCTTGCAGGCTCAGCCCGCGCTCGACGCGAACGTCGAGAGCGCGGGGTGTCCCGCTTTGCGGAACGTCACGAGCCGATTATAGGAGCGGGGTCTTCTCCAGCGGTTCTAGCGGTCGCGCTTGGACGGGCGCGGCTCGACCCCGAGCGCGCGGCGCGCGCTCGACAGGCCCGCGGAGATTCCCACCGCGGCTCCGGCGGAGAGGATTTCGCGCCCGTGGCTTCGGCCGAGATAGAAGCCGACGATCGCCCCGAGAGCGAGCGCTATCACGGGATGGTCGCGCGCGGTCTTGCGCAGGTCGTCGGGCAGGGCCTTCTCGAGCGCGGGGATTCGGAACATGGCGGCTAACAGCTAAGGGCTATTAGCTCAGTCGTCGTCCCCGCCGTGCAGGAGATAGCCGAGCAGGAAGCCGACGCCGACCGAGATCGCCACGGCCGTGCCGGGGCTGTCTTTCACGTATCGGCGAACGTCGTCCCACAGGTATCCGTAGTCCTTCTCGATCTTTTTCGCGGTGGACTTCACGGTCTTGCGAACATCGGCGCCGACGTCGCCGAGCGAGTCGCCGAGAACATCCTTCGTTTGCTCTATCTTCTCTTCCACGAAGTCTCGAGCGCGGTCGAACGGGGTTTCCTTGGCCATCGTTACCTCCGAACTGAAGGCTCGGATCATATACCGCGGGTTTGCGCTTTGACCGGCTACCCCGAATAATCGGCCCCCTTGGCGACGCTGCGCTTCCTCGGGGCCTGCGGGACGGTGACCGGCTCGAAGTTCCTCATCGAGGCGGGATCCCGGCGCGTTCTCGTCGACTGCGGCATGTTTCAGGGATCGAGCGAGCTCAAGCAGAAGAACTGGGCGGCTCCGGCGTTCGACCCGCGTTCGCTCGACGCCGTCGTTCTCACGCACGCCCACATCGATCACACCGGCTACGTGCCGCGACTCGCCAAGCTCGGCTTCTCGGGACCCGTCTACGCGACGCCGGGGACGGCCGGCCTCCTCGAGTACCTCTGGCCCGACGCCGGTCACCTCCACGAGGAAGACGCGCGGTACGCGAACCGAAGGGGTTACTCACGCCACAAGCCGGCGCTCCCCTTTTTCGACGAAAAGGAATCCCGCGCGGCGCTCCAGCTCCTGCGGCCGATCGCGTTCGATCGGCGCACCGGGGTCGGGGACGGGCTCGCGATCACCTTCCGGCGAGTGGGGCACATCCTGGGTGCCGCGTTCGTCGAGTTCGAGGCCGGGTCGACGCGGATCGTCTTTTCCGGCGACGTCGGCCAGAGGAACGTGCCGATCCTGAAAGACCCGGAGCGCCCGGACGCGGCGGACTACCTCCTGCTCGAGGCGACGTACGGCGATCGCGACCATCCCGGCGGCTCGCCCGAGGCCGAGCTCGGGCGCGTCGTGGCGGAGACGGTGGCCCGCCGCGGAGTGCTCGTCGTCCCCGCTTTCGCCATCGGACGCGCTCAGGACATCCTCTACCACCTCCGCTCGCTGCAGCGGGCCGGAACGATCCCGGCGAGCCTCCCGATCTATCTCGATAGCCCGATGGCCGCCTCCGCCGTCGACCTCTACTGCCGCGCGCTTTCCGAGCACGACCTCGAGATGGAGGCGCTCACGAACGAAGGCCGCTGCCCGATCGAGGGTCCGTCGGTGCACATCGTAAGAGACCGCCTCGAGTCGAAGGCGCTGAACGGCCGGGGCGGGCCGATGGTCATCGTCTCCGCGTCCGGGATGCTCTCGGGCGGCCGGATTCTCCACCACCTGAAACGCCGCCTTCCCGATCCCTCGACAACGCTTCTCTTCGTCGGTTTCCAGGCGGCCGGAACCCTGGGTCGCCGGATCCTCGAGGGTGCACGCGAGGTCCGGATACACGGAGAACCGGTGTCCGTCCGAGCGGACGTGCGTCAGATCCCCGCCCTCTCCGCGCACGCCGACCAGAAGGGCCTCATCGAGTGGGTCGGCGCGATCAAGAAGCCGCCCCGCGCGGTCTTCCTCGTCCACGGCGAGCCCGGCCCCAGCGAGGCCCTCGCCGCAGCCCTCCGTTCGAAGTACGGGTGGACGGTCGTTCTGCCCGAAGAGGGCGCGGTGGTGGAGCTAAAGTGAGCCGCCGCCGATTGGCATCCCGCTGACGGCTGAGAGCGGAAAGCGAAAAGCTTCTTCATGAACGAAGCGGGCGAGCGCGGCGCGGGCGGGGCGGAGACGGGCCAGACCCCGGGCCACGTCACCGTCGTCCTCGAGCGCGCGAAGCGGCGCGCGCCCTTCGTGCCCGAACCGCTTCTCCGCGTGGTCGTCACCGTACGCGAGATCGTCGTGGAGACGTTCCGCGGGTTCGCGGCGGACCGCGGCGCCGACCTGGCCGGCTCACTCGCCTTCACGACCCTGTTGACCGCCGTTCCCCTCCTCGCGACGTTCTCTCTTTTTCTAGCCGCCTTCTTCAAGGAGAAGAACGATCAGGTCCTCGAAATGGTCAACCGGATCCTCCCGTACCACACGGTTCAGCTGACCCAGAGCCTCCGGGATTTCGTCGCGGAGTCCACGGCGATCTCCGGGATCGGCCTCGTCCTTCTCATCGTGGCCTCCGTGCGACTCATCTTCATCGTCGAGGCGACGTTCAACGCCGTGTGGGGCGCGCCGAAGCGGCGCGCGTGGTTTCAGCGGATCGCGATCTACAGCTTCGCGCTGTTCTCGATCGCGATCCTCGTGGGAGCGATCGGGTCGGGCGCTCAGATCCTTCGCCGTTTCACGCTCCTCGAGACGGTCCTCGTCTCTCCGGTCGCGGAGGCGTTCTTTCCGTTCGCCGCGTCGTTCGCGATGCTGACCCTGCTTTATCGCTACCTTCCGAACGCCTACGTCCGCTGGACGTCCGCGGCGATCGCCGGGTTCACGATCGCGCTCCTGCTCGAGCTCCTCCGCGACGTCTTCGCGCGGTACGTGGCCGCGCTCTCGCGGATGAACCTGATCACCGGGTCCCTCTCGATCATCATGCTCGTGCTGCTCTCCGTCTTTTTCGTGTGGGTGCTGATCCTCATGGGCGTCGAGCTCACCCACGTGCTCCAGACGAAGATCGCGAAGGGCGGGCGGGGCGGACGGGTGGGCGCCGGCCGGGCGGAAAACGCCATCCGGATGCTACTGAAGCTCGCCGAAGGCGGCATCCAGCGCTTCCGGGAGCTCTATCACCAGCAGGAGGGGTCGTCGGTCGAGGCGGAGAAGCTCCTCGAGTGTCTCCGCGACGCCGGAATCGTGGACGGGGACACGGCGCGGGGCTTCGCGCTCGCTCTGCCTGCCGACAAGATCTCGGTTGCGAAGATCGTCGAGGCGATCACGCCGCACCTCTATTCGATCCGGCCGGAGGAGGACGACAAGGTGGCCCAGGTGCTGCAGCCGCTGTTCGCGCGGATGGACTCGGAGCGGCGCGCTCTCCTCGGCGCGACGCTGGCAGACCTGAAGGGCTAGTTTTTCGCGCCCGCGCCGGCGGGTCGAAGCGCCTTCAGGAGCGGGGGCGTCACGAACGTCGTAGCAAAGACCGCCAGCACGACCGCCACGAAGACCGGCTCGGGAAGCGCACCGTTCTGCTTCCCGATCTGCGCGAATATGAGCCCGACCTCTCCGCGCGGAATCATTCCGGCGCCGATGAAAACGGGGCTCACCTTCCCCCACGCCGCGAACCCGGCGGCGAACTTGCCCACGACCCCCACGACCGTGAGGCCGAGAGCCAGAAGCAGCGCGGCGCGGTTGCCCGGCGTCGAGGGGTTCAGG
>JBKJVY010000068.1:0-4416 GCA_046717185.1 Thermoanaerobaculia bacterium | reverse complement strand
AATACGACGAGGGAGTAGGGCTTGATCGTGCGCGCTTCGCCGGGCCGCTCTCCCGGGCGATGGTAGCGGATCGAGAGGCTGACACCTCTCTGCAGCGACTCGGAGACGGCCTGCCACGTCTCCTCCTTGACCGGCCGGAACGCCGCGGCGCGCAGCGCGAGCTTCTCCATGACGACCTCCGGGCGGAGACGGACCGCGGGCGGCATGAGCTCGGCGAGCCGCTCGTAGCAGCTCTTCAGATCCCGGCCGAGCGGGGTCCCGCCGAAGAGGGAGAGAACCTGCGCGGCGACGCCGATCGAGAACAGGTCGCGCCCGTCCACGGGGAGAAAGGGGAGGACGTAGTCGCCCCGCGAGTAGATGTATCCGTTGTTCTCGCGGTCGAAGTCGATCGGGGCGGCCAGCTCGTTTCGGAGGTAGTCGAGGTCGCGCTGGACCGTTTTCGTGGAGACGTCGAGCGCGGATGCAAGGCCGGTCGCGTTCGGGTACCGGCCCTCCTTGATCTCGTGGTGGATCGTCTGGAGGCGCCGCCAGAGCGGCCGATCTTTGAAGGCGCCTTTGCGGCCCACGCCCCCGATTGTGGCAGAAAATGTCGCCGGGGACAGGCAGGGGAGCGCCACCCGCGGTCAGCGGCGGACGGCGGCCCGGAAGGTAAATCGATCGAGCGATGGGCCTTAGCGGCCCGACGGCGCTCTGGCTCCCGCATTGCTGGTGAATCAGCGCATGGAAACCGCACTCGTCAGGTCGGAAACCGGGAGAGGAGATCTCTTCGACGCGATACTCCGGTGGGTGCACCGCATCTTGAACCCGCCGACTCCCGCGCCGGCCCGCGCCGGTATCGGCGAAAGGCGCCGCTCCCGCGACCGCGTCCCGCTGTAACAAAACGGCGACCGCGGATGCGGTCGCCGGCTGAAAGCTGATAGCTATTTCAGAAGCGGCAAAATCTCTTTCGCCGTAGACGCTTCGGAGCCGTTCGGCTCGAGCTCCAGGTACTTCTGGAGATGTTCACGCGCCACGGCCTTCTTGTTCTGGTTGAAGGACACCATCCCGAGCCAGAAGTGCGCGAGCGCGAAGTCAGGCTTTGCCTCGACGGCCTTCACGAGGTTCGTCTCCGCATCCTTCATCTTCTTCTTGTTGTAGGCGTCGATCCCCTTGTTGTAGAGGGTCTCGGGAGTGTCGGGGTTCGCCTCCGCGAACTTCGCCTCCCACTCCGCGGCGGCCTTCTGGTCTCCCGACTGCTTCGCGGCGCTCGCGAGCATCCCGTAGAGGCTCGTCGCGGCCGGGTCGAGGTCGAGAGCCTTCTGTCCGTACTCGAGCGTCTTCGCCCACTCCTTCTTCTCGAAGGCGAGAGTGGCGAGGGCGCTCCAACCCTGCGGCAGGTCCGGGTTCTTCCCCACGGCTTCGAGGAACTTCGCCTCGGCTGCGGCCTTGTTGCCGGCCGTCAGGAGGTCGACTCCCTCGTTGAAGATGACCGCAGCCTGATCCGTCGGGGAGGGAGCGGCAGCGCCCGCTGCGGCGGCGCCGGCTGCGGCGCCCGCTTCGCCGGTAGAGAGAAGCCGGACGTCCACGATGCCGGTGTCACCGACCGGGACCTTCTTGTCGGCCTCGGAGGCGACGTAACCCTCCTTCTCGAACTTCACGTGATAGGGCATCGTGGCGTCGTTGATGATCGTTCCCCAGTCCCCCTTCTTGTCCGACTTCAGTGACATCTTGAAAGTCCGGAGGGCGGGGGTCGTGACGGTAACCGAGACACCGTCGATCGGCTTGCCGGCGGAGTCCGTCACCTTGCCCTTCAGACGGCCCTGGGCGCCTGCCGAAAGAACCGCGGCGAGTCCGAACGCCAGGAGCGTTGCTGAGGCACCAATCGTCTTTTTCATCTCTTCCTCCCGCGGCGGGAGGGCCGTGCCCGGCCGCCGCGAATCTACCGGATTCTATGAAATCGGCCCGTCGTCCGTGGGGCCGGAGCGATCAGGAGAACCCGCGAGAGAAGAAATAGATTTCAGCCCCCGGACGCCTCGGACCGGACCCCGGAATCCCTCGGAATCGCCTCCATGACCTCCGCGGCGAGCCGGTACTTGCCCATGGGCATCACGTGGATACCCCGGGCGACCTCCCGGATCGCCATGGCGAGCTCCCGGGCGATCGCGAGACCCTCGGCCTTCTCGTGGTCCGCGCCCCTGTCGGCGGCGCGGCGCATCCGCTCCTGGATCGCGTCGGGGATGACGATCCCCGGCACCTCGTTGGCGAAGAACATCGTCTGCTTGAGCGATCGCAACGGGATGAGCCCGATCAGGACCGGAATGGCTCGCGACTCCTCGCACGCGAGGAACCGCTCGAGCGCCCCGACGTCGTAGACCGGCTGCGTCTGCGCAAAGTTCGCTCCCGCCTCGATCTTCGCGCGGATTTTCGAGCGCTCGACGTCGAGGTCCGACGCCGCGGGGTTCGCGGCGCAGCCGATCGAGAAACGGGTCATCGACCCGATCGAGTTGCCGGCGAGGTCCGCGCCCCCGTTCAGGCCTTTCGCCATGCGGAGAAGTCCGAGCACGTCCACCTCGGAGACCTGCTTACCCTGCGGGTAGTCACCGATCTTCAGCGGGTCTCCGCCGAGGCACAGGATCGCCTTCAGGCCGAGTCCGGCCGCGCCGAGAAGATCCGACTGGAGCCCGAGCACGTTGCGGTCCCGCGTCGTGATCTGAACCACCGCGTCGAGGCCCGTCTCGCGCTGAATGAGCGCCGCGACGGCGATGGAGGACATGCGAAGCCGCGCCATAGGGTTGTCGGTAACGTTCGCGGCGTCGATGCCGTGCGCCTTCAATAGGCGGGCGCCCTCGATCGCGGCGGCGAGGTCCACACCTCGCGGCGGCTCGATCTCCGCCGTCGCGACGAAGGCGGTAGGGTCCGCGAGCTGGCGCTTGAACCGGGAAGTCTCGAGGACCGGCTCACCCGACTTCGGAGCCGGGTTCTCGACGACGACCGATGCGTGCGCGGCCGGCACCGTGCGCTTCCTGCCGGAGACCGCCTTCGCCATCGCCCTCACGTGCTCGGGCGTCGTGCCGCAGCAACCGCCGACGATCGCGGCACCCGCTTCGACGAACGCCTCCGCGTACTCGCGCAGGTAGTCGGGGGACGAGAGATACACGTTGCGGCCGTGCACGACGGTCGGGTAGCCCGCGTTCGGCATCACCGCGAGCGGGGTGGTGATCGACGGGGGCAGCCGCGTGAACACGTCGTGGGTCTCCTGCGGGCCGAGCGTGCAGTTCATACCGACGGCGTCCGCGCCCGCCCGCGCGAGCGTCGAGAGAGCGTGCACCGCGCTCTCGCCGAACGCGGTCCGGCCGTCCGCCAGGAAAGTCATCTGCGCGAGGATCGGGACGTCCGCGGAGAGGTCTCGAACGGCGCGGACGGCTTCGGCGGCTTCGAGAAGGCTGCCAAACGTCTCGAGCAGGATCAGGTCTGCGTCGGCTTCGAGGAGGACGCGCGCCTGCTCCTGGAAGATTTCGCGGACCTGGGTCATCGTGAGGATGCCGTACGGCTTGACGAGCGCGCCGAGCGGACCGATCGAGCCCGCGACGAAGACGCGGTCGCCGGCCGCCGCTTCCCGAGCGAGACGAACCCCTTCGCGGTTGATCTTCTCGAGCGAGTCGGCCCACTCGTGCGTCGTGAGCTTCACCCGGTTCGCGTCCCACGTGTTCGTGGTGATGATCCGGGCGCCGGCGTCGACGTAGTCCTCGTGAACTTCCCTCACCGCCTCCGGGTCGGAGACGTTCAGCGGCGACTTGGCCTGATCGGGCGAGGCGCCGCGGGAGACGAGGAGCGTGCCGATCGCGCCGTCGGCGAGAAGGACCTCCTCCGCGACCGCGTTTCGAAAATCTTTCTTCATGACGCGAAAACGCCTCCCGAAATTCGAGAGGCGTCGTCCATCGCGTCGTCGCGGCGCCTCTCGCATCTTTTTCCCCGGTCGAGCGGCTCGACGCCTCCCGAGCGGAGAATCCGGATTTGGCACCTGGCGACCGCGCCGCGACGCGCGAATCCGGTTGCCGTGGGCTGCCGCCCCGCCTCGCTTTCGGGCCGCGAAGCCGGGCATCGGGCCGGTCCCTCACCCACTCTCGATGTGGCCGGTACGCGAAGCGGCGGCATCCGCCGCGAGGCGCCGGCAGGGTCAAAGAGCTCGTTCAACACTAGCTCCGAGCCGATCGGGTGTCAAACACTCCGACACTTCCCGGGCCCGTCGCGGTGCGCTAGGCTCGCGCCGTCCTCGTCGAGCGGCGTTCTTCGGGCCTCCGCGAAAGGAGCCTTTATGAACACGCTTTTCCTTCTGCTGCTGTCTCTCGTTTCTTCCCCCTCCGGCGTGCCCTGGGGCGAGCTCTCGCTCTCGATCGAGCGGGACCATTCGACGTCGAGCGATCAGGCGACGCTCTG
>JBKJVY010000067.1:0-2512 GCA_046717185.1 Thermoanaerobaculia bacterium | reverse complement strand
TGAACTCGTCGCCCCCCTTGTCCTTGCCGAAGACGAAGAAGTCCGCCGTCTTCGGAGGATAGGAGGCGCCTCCCACCCGGTCGGGGAAAAAGGTGAGCTGCGTGCGCGCGCCTCCGGGCGACTTCACTCGGTGAACCTGTGCGGTGTCGCCGAAGCGGGTGGAAATGAGCATCTCGCGCTTTTCGGGATGCCAGCTCGAGAAGGCGGCGGAGCGAAACTCGGTGTACGGGCCGACCGTCTCCGCGATCGAGGCGGGAAGGCTCGGGATCCCCTCTGCGACCAGGTTCTCGTTGGGTCGGATCTCGTCCTCGGCGAGGGCCACAACGGACAGGGAACCGGACAGGACGAGGAGCGCTGCCACCAGGCGATTGCTCATGAGGCTTTTCCTTTCACGTGAGAAGCGGAGTCTAACGAGTAGCCGGTCGGGTCGCGGCTCATGGGAACCGAAGCTGCCAGACGTCCGCCTCGCTCGCGTTGCCGACCATGTAGAGACGGCCGCCGTCCCTCGAGACCGAGAGGAGCCTCTCCTCGCCGGAGTACGCGTTCGGAAAGGCCGGAGCGATCACCCGGGTCCGCCGCGACTCGAGCTCGAGCTGGAAGATCTTGCCGCGGTCCTCGAACAGGAAACCGCTGCTGTCGGGGAGCCAGACCAACTGGCGCCCCCGGTCGGTGACCCGCTCATAGGTCTGCCGCTCGAACGAGTAGAGGACGAGCCCGGGCACGTCGATGCCGTCCTTCGTCGTCTTCCCCCCGAGCCACCTTCCGTCGGGAGACCAGCCGATCGCCTGGAAGATCTCGTCGCCGAGTTTCGGCAGGGCCCGCGGGGCCCCGGCGGCCCCGTCGAGCGGATAGAGATAGGTCGTCTCGTTGTCCCAGAACGCGACCGTGGATCCGTCGGGAGACCAGGTTGGGTATGCGATCCCCTCCCCCACGCCCCGCGTGAGTTGCGTCAGACCGCTCCCGTCGGGGCGGATGCTCCAGATCTCGTAGCGAAAGACCCGGTTCGAGTAGAAGGCGATCCGCTTCCCGTCCGGAGACCAGACGGGTGCGCGATCCTTGAAGGCGTCGTTGGTCAACTGCTTGATCCCGCTCCCGTCCGACCGCATCAGGAAGATGTCTTCCTGACGGCCCCGCGTCGCGAAGACGATCCACCGACCGTCGGGAGAGACGTCGAGGTTGCGGACGAGGAGCGATCCGCGCAGGATCGGCTCCGGCTCCCCGACCATCTTCCCGGCCACCGGGTCGAAGCCGACGGATTCGATCGTCGAGGTCTCTGCCCGCGATTGATAGGCGATTTGCCGTCCGTCCCGGGAGGCGCTGAAGAAGCCGCTCCAGAGCGAGGGCGTCCCGATCGGTTCCGGCTCCCCGGTCGCCTTCCCGGTTTCCTCGTCGATCGCAATTCGGAAAAGCCCCATCGTCCCGTCGCGGTCGCTCGCGAAGTAGAGAAACTTCCCGTCGGGCGACCAGAAGGGGTTCCAGTCCACGGCGTCGTCGTCGGTCACCCTTACCGGCTTCTCCGCGCCGCCCCGCGCGGCCACCGTCCAGAGATCGCGCTGCCCGGAGCCGACCGGTAGGCCCCAATACGCAATCCGCCGGCCGCTCGGCGACCAGTTCGGCTGGACGGCATCCCCCTCGCTCGCCAGACGTCTCTCTCCGGTTTCGGCGTCGAGGAGCCAGAGCTTGCTCACCGTAGAGCGGGCAAGGGGGTCGTTCACCCCTTCGGCCGCGACCGCGATGGCCTTACCGTCCGGCGACCATGCGGGGTCGAAACCGAAGTCGGTCAGACGCCGCACCGATTCCCCGGTCGCGCCCATCAGGAAGATGCCTCCGCCCTCGCGTTCGGACCGAAAGGCGATCCGCGAGCCGTCGGGCGAGAACGCCGGCTGGAGGTCGGCTTCCAGGCTGTCCTCGGTCAGGTTGATCGCATTGCGGCCGTCCACGCGCTGCACGTAAATGTCCGGATTTCCACTCGCGCCGCTGACGAAGATCAGGGTCTTTCCGTCCGGCGAGAGCTCGGGGGCGCTCTCGATGCCCGCCTGGAAGGTGAGCTGCTCGAAGGTCGGCTGCGGATCGGCGGCAGCGCGCCGGCTCACGCGATAGCCGGCGAGGTACCCGAACACGACGACTACGACGAGCCCGGTGGCGAGCCCGAGCGCGAGGGGCCACCTCCGACGCAATGGCGTCGCCGCCGTCATGGCCGTCGCGGGGCCGCTCGTGGATTCGGAGAAGGACTCGAGGGCAATCCCGAGGTCGTGCGCCGAGTGAAACCGCTCCTCGGGATTCTTCTCGAGGCAGCGCCGGATCACGCGGTCGAGAGCGGGCGAGACGGTCCGGACGATCTGGGACAGCTCCGGCGGCTCCTCGCGGACGATCGCGGTCATCGTCTCGGCCGCCGAGTCCGCCTGGAAGGCGCGCCTGCCGGAGAGCATCTCGTACAGGATCGCCCCGAACGAGAAGACGTCGGAGCGATGATCCACGGGACGCCCGCGCACCTGCTCGGGCGACATGTAGC
>JBKJVY010000066.1:0-3477 GCA_046717185.1 Thermoanaerobaculia bacterium | reverse complement strand
CTCTACGACCGCGCGCTCGCGAGCCTGGAGGCGCTCCTCGGTCTCGCGCACCGGACGCCCAACCTGACCGTCGGCGTCACGACGGTCTTCATGCGCGGCAACCAGGGAGAGGTCGAGGAGTTCTGTGACTTCGTGTGGGAGCGCTACCGGCCGAGCCACCACTCTCTCCGCCTCATCCGGGGCGAGGCGTACGACCCGACCCTCAAGGAAAACCTCGACATCGATATCTACGAGGACCTCTCTCGCGCGCTCGACGCCCGCTACCCGCCCGCCGAGGCGCGTACGGGCTGGCGTGGCGCGCGAACCCGGGCCCGGCGCGAGATCAACCGGCGGCGCTTCGAGTACATCGCGCGGCAGGCGCGCGGAGGCGCTTTCGAAGGCTTCTGTCTCGCCGGCGAGCGGGAATTCGTGCTGACCGAGGACGGCACGATCTACGGCTGCGAGCTCATCGGCACGCCGCTCGGCAACGTGCGCGAGGCGGGGTACGACTTCTCCCGGATCCGGGCGGCGCAGGCGGCGCGCGGCTTCGTCGACGACAAGCGGACGCGGCTCTGCCGCTGCACGCACGAGTGCAACGCGCGGACAATGATCCTGTTCGATCGTTCGAACGCCCTGCCCGTCCTCGCCGCGATGGCCGGCCTCGAGCCGGCGAGGGCGCGTTCGTCGTGAGCCGCGGAAAGAACGGCCTCCGTCTTGGAACGCTCAAGTACATGCTCGAGCTCACGAGTCGCTGCAACCTTCGCTGTGGGATGTGCCCGATGGACGTCCTGACGCGGCCGTTCGAGGACGCGCCGTTCGACATGGTCGAGGACGTCGCGCGCCAGATGAAGGCGCTGAAGCTCCCGATGCGCTACCTGCACGAGATGGGCGAGCCCTTCCTCTACAAGCGGCTCCCCGAGGCGATCGACCTCTTCCCGGGCGTCTGCGTTTCGACAAACGCGACGCTCCTGAACGAGGAGTGGGCGAAAAAGGTGCTTTCGACCTCTCTGTCGAAGATCCGGCTCTGCATCGACACGCTGAAGCCCGACGTTTACCCGATCGTGCGCAAGGGAGGGAAGTTCGACGTCGTCGTCGAGAACATCCGCCGCTTCCTCGAGCTGTCGAAGGGGAAGAAGATCGTCGTCGAGATTCAGCGCATGATCACGACCCGGACCCACGGCGAAACGGTGAAGGACTTTCGCGAGTTCTTCCGGCTCGACCGGTATCCGCAGGCGACGATCATCCAGAAGACGTGCGAGGGGCTCGACACCTCGGAAGTGACCGAGCTCCACCAGGCGTACTACGGGTGCTTCCAGGGCACGCCGTACCAGTGGTTCGTCATCCTCTGCAACGGCGACGTCACGCACTGCTGCTACGACTACGACGGCACGCAGAAGCTCGGCAACGTGCGCGAGCAGACGATCGCCGAGATCGCGAACTCCCCCTTTCTCCACGAGATCGAGGCGGGGTTCCGCAGCCACGACTTCTCGAAACTCCCCCGCTGCGCCGAGTGCTTCAAGAACCCCGCCGCGAAGCCGCCGATCACCGACCGGATCTGGCGCTACGCGCAGATCTTTCCGTGGAAAGACCCGCTGCGCCGGTTCCTGAACGTCCCGGACGGAGAGAACTGAGATCCGGGAAGGTTTTCATAGGGGCCGAGGCGGGAGCCGGCGGAGAGCGTCACGGAGGCTTGTGTTCCTTCGTTTCCTTGCGCGCTGCCCGATTGAGTGCCTCATCGAAGGCCGAGAATCGGATCTGACGCGCGCCGGCCCGGAATAGAAAGAGGTAGGACGCGAGGTGAAGGCTGTCAAAGCCGCGAAGATGATGCTTCTCGGCGAGATCTCCAGCGCTGCGGTAGACCGTCTCGCTGACCTCGATGGTCAGATACCGGGGCCAGTCCCGCTCGAAGTCGTTCCTGGCTCGGTCGTACCCGGCGCTCGTCAGTCCTCCCTCGCGTCGCTGGCGGGCGAGCGCCGCCCGGGCCTCGGCGTAGGCCACGACGGAAGTCGCTACGAGCTCGGCGCGTTCCACGAGCTCCCGAATCAGGGCCGACCCTTCCTCCTCGACGTACAGCTTGACGAGGCTGCTCGTGTCGAGATAACCGATCAACGGCGGTCCTCGAGGACCATCTCCGATGTCGCCTTCTTCCCCTTCAGCAAGGCCGTCCTCGCACTTCCCCGGGGTTTGCCGCCGCTCCAGTTCGCGGCCCTTTCGCGAACCAGGATCCACCCCCATCGCGCCTCTTCCGTCTCTTCGATCGGTGTCAGCGCCGCGACAGGCTCACCCCGATCCGTGACGACGATCCGCTCGCCTTCCCCGACTCGCCTCAGGTACTCGCTCAGGTGATCCTTGAGAGCCCGGACACCGACACGCGTCATGCGAAGTCCCTCCTGTGGCCATAAGGATAACATTAATGAGGCCACATCGGGCCTCCGATAACCCAAAGGGCAATACTGGAAGGCAGTATTGCGCCCTGAACGATCCGAACGGAGAGAACTGAGATCCGGGAAGATTTTCACGCGACGATAGTCTTGAGGGCGGGATGAGCAGTATCAAGGTCATCGTGGAGAGACACTCGGACGGCTACGTTGCGTATCCCGTAGGACTCAGAGGAGCGGTCGTTGGTGAGGGCGACACCTACGAAGAAGCTCTGGCGGATGTGGCGTCGGCGATTCGGTTCCACCTGGAGACTTTCGGCAAGGAAGCTCTGGAGGATTCGGACGTGCTCGAGGCGTTCCTCACGGAGACCGACGTCCCCGCCGAGTGAGCCGGTTCCCGTCGATGCCCCAAAGCGGCGAGTCGTTCGAACGCTGGAACGACTGGGATTCCGGACGATTCGAGAACGCGAGCACATCGCAATGGTGAGGGAGCACCTCGAGGGAAGCCGAACGCCCCTGACGCTTCCCAATCACCCGCGTCTGAAGGGTTCAACTCTGAAAACGATCTGCGCTCAGGCTGGCATTCCGCGGGCCGACTTTCTGAAAGCCTACGAATCGTCGTGAGATCCGGCGGCGGGTAGGGTTTGCTAGCCCTTCCCGCTGCGACCAGCCCACCGGCTACGGTCCGTAAGGTCGTAACCGGGCGGCAGTCCGCCCTTCACGGTCACCCAGCGGATCGGTCGCCGCCGTCGCGCCGGCTGTGGTCGATCGCGAGCGAGCTCGCTGCGTAGCGCCGCTTCCAGGATCGCTTTCAGGGTGGTGCCCGACTTCGCAGCCCTCTTCCTGGCAGCGATGAGCAGAGCCTTTGGAAGGTCGACGGTAGTTTTCATAGGCGGAGCGATATTCTGCCATTTGTATGGCCCCACATTCTCCCGACCCGCTGAGCCAATCGGGCCGAAGGCGTATGACTCGGAAGCTGATCCTGAGCATCGATTCCGAGGTGATCGACCACGCGAAGCGATACGCTCGGAAGCAGCGCACCTCGGTATCGCAAATGGTTCAGTGGAGCTGCCCCGTTTCGGTGGACAGTTTATGTTTTGGGTTTTCCGGGGTCCAGGGG
>JBKJVY010000065.1:0-10939 GCA_046717185.1 Thermoanaerobaculia bacterium | reverse complement strand
AGCCCCTCGTCCTCGGAGGAGAGGGGAACGCGGCCGTCCTTGTGTCCGACGCCGAGAGCGCCCGCGAGCTTCCCTCCCGAGCGCATGGCGAAGAAAGTGCGATAGCCCATCGCGTGGAGGTGTTTCGCCGCGGCGTGTCCTTCGTCGCCGAAAGCGGACGCGCGCAGCCGCCACACGTCCTCGCCTTCGAGCCGCGCCGCGAGGAGCGCTCCCTCCGGCGTCTCGCGGTCCTCGTTCTCCAGCAGGAAAAGCGAACAAGGCACGACGTGGAGCCCCTCCTCGACGCGGTGGACGATCGAGTGGACGAGCTCCTCCTTCGGTCGTGGCGTCGAGAAGTCGCGGGCGACGTCGAGCAGCGCGCGGCGGGCGCGGAAGGTCTCCCGGTACTGGATCTTCTCGAGCGCGTCCGTCAGCCGCCGCTTGACCGGGACGAGGAGCGACGCGAGAACGATTCCGGACGCGAACGCGATGACGTTCTTGCCCGCCTCGGCCATCCCGACGAGCGTGCGGTCGAGAAGGGCGTTCAGGATCACGAAGGTCATTCCGCCGAGAAGCACTGCGCCCGTCGCGCCGATGGCTTCGCGCACGTAGATCTCGACGTCCCACAGCCGCCACTTCAAAATCGCCCACGCGAACGCGAGCGGAATGAAAACAAGAGGAATGACCGCGACCGTCGAGAGTAGAGGCGACGCGAATCCGAGCACCCGCGGGAGAGCCGAGAGGATGACGAAAGGCGCGAGCCCGACGGTCACCCCGAGCGCCACCCAGCGCGCCTGCTTTTCCGCTTCCGGCGCCTCGCGTCCGTGCACGAGCTTCGAGAGGCGCCAGACGACCGCGGCCGCATACGCAGCGAAGTAGAGGAACCAGAAGCGCGTCGCGAGCTCGGCCACCCGAGCCGCCGGCGCCGGCTCGAGGGAAAGGATCGCGACCTGCGTCGCGAGATAGGCGACGGCCGGGAGGTAGAGCATCCCGACGAACCGTCTCGACCGCACGGGGCGGGGGAAGATCAGGAAGAGGTGGAGGAGGAGCGCCGGCAGGAGCGCACGGAAGAGGTCCTCCGTCAGCCAGGAGAGGCGCCACACCGAGTCACGGGGGCCGGCCGGCGTGATCACGTAAATGGCGAAGGACGAGAGGCAGAGTCCCCAGAAAACTCGTGATGCCGGAGCGCGCTCGCGGGCGACGGTGAAGAGGCCGATGACGAGGTAGAGAAGCCCGACGAAGGAGAGGAAGAGGTAGGTGTAGTCGGGGCGGACGGTCGGCTCGCCGAAAGTGAGCGCGTTGATCCCGCCGCCGGAGATGACGACGATCCGATGAGGGAACGGCCGGCGCGCGAGATCCTTTTCCGGCCACTCGAGAGACGCGGCCGTGCGCCCGTCGGCGAGAACGATCCGGTCGCCCGGCCGGAGACCTGCGGCCGCCGCGGAGCTGCCCGGTCGCACCGAACTTACGGCGAGGGCGTCGCCGGCGCGCTCGGCAACGAAACCGGCTGTGCGGAACGTCGCCACTTTCCGGGTGAAGGAAACGAAGGCGAGCACGGCCACGGCCGCCGTGAGGGCGACGCCTGCGGCGAGAAGGAGAATCCGTAAGCTGCGGGGCACGCTAGCCCGATTCAGCAATGCGAATGCCACCATCGGAATTCTTGGACGGAAAGTCAAACCATTGAAAATGGGGATCTTGGGAGCGAAGCTCGTCCACAGTTAAGAGGTCTTATCCAATATGTTGAATATAGTCCAAAATTATTTTGGATGTCCACTGACAGGCGGAGCCCGGCGGACGATGCTCGGAGCGGTCGCGCGAGTGCTTAGAACGCGAGCGCCAGACCGCCCAGGAACCGGCTCGTCGAAGCGGGCTCCTCGCGGTCGGTTGCCTTCGTCGATCGGGCGGACTCGAGGGCGAGCAAGAGCTTCCAGTCCGATCCGAACGGCGTGAGACCGACGACCGAGAGGTCCTGCGCGATCGACACGGCGACCTTGTCGGAGTCGTTCGTGTGGGGTGCGCCGGTCGTCTCGAGAGTCTGCCGCACGCCCCGGACGAGCACCGCGACGCCCGTGCGCGTGGGGAGGATCTCCACGGAAGCGCGCGCTGACCAGAAACTACCATCGCTGTCGGAAATGCCGAAGCTCGTCGCAGCATCCGGGGCGACCGTGCCCCCGATGTCTCCGTAGCGCACGGCGACGGTGCCCGTGACCGCGTCGGAGAGACGATGCCGCGCGGAAGCCTGCACCTGGCGGACGCTGTTTCCATCGAAGAAGTAGACGCTGTCGAAGTCGGTCAGCAGATCTCCCTCGAAGAAGGCGCGGACCACTTCGTCCATGCGCTGGGCGGAGACCTCGAATTTGAGTGTGGAATCCCCCGAGCGCCGCTCGAGGCCGATCGCGTAGCCTTCTCGAGAAGCCGCCTCGGCGTTCTCTTCAATCGAGGCGACCCGGGGGAAAACCGTTCCGTTGCCTGTGCCCGCTTCGGCCACCCGGTAAAGTCCGCTGACGAACACGACCGCGCCGTTTCCAAGGTCGTATCGGACCGTGGCCTTCGGAGCGATCCCGTAGCCGCCCGCGAAGTAGCGGGCCACCACGCCCCCTTCCACTTCGGTTCTCGGGAAGAGCTTCAGCGACGTCGACGCGGCAAGGTCCGCGTCGGGCGACGACAGGAAGAACGCGCCCTCCGAGCCGACGCCCGATGGGCCCACCGTCGCCTCGCGGTGCCGATAGGTCATGGCGACGGCCACGCCGGGAACCTCTTCGGCTGGCCGTGCGTAGCGTGCGTTGACTTCCCACGTGCGCGACGCGACGGGAAAGAAAGACGTTCCGAGCGCGGTCGCGCGGTAGAGATTGGCCTCTTCGATGAACCGGGCGCCGACCGATTCGACCCGGCCCTCGCTGCCGCCGCGGCTCCAGCTCACGCCGTGGGTCTGGAGGCTCGCGGGACGGTCGTCCCCGAAAGTCATTGCGTGACGGCGGGTCGAGAGGCGGAGCCGATCGCCGGGCGTGGTCGAGACGTCGAGCGCGAGACCGGCGGCGTTGCCGCTCGTGTCGTCCGGGCGCGCGACGGACTCGGAGACCGCCGCATACTCCCCGCGCAGGTCGTACCGCCAACCGTTGGGCAGCCCGCCCCGGACGCCGACTGCGGCGCGGGAGAGCGAGTTGTCACCGCCGCCGACGTCGGTGACGGTGCGCAGCTCCCCGGCGATCAGCCGGTCGAGGCGGAGACGGTCGAGCGAGGAGGGCGGCGCTTCCGAGATCTCTTCGAGGGCGATCTCGCGGAGGACGTCGGCCGGAAGGCGGTCGCGAAGATCCCATAGCGTGGAGGGCGTCGAACGGGAACCGGGCTCGCGTCCCGCGGCGGCCAGTTTGATCTCGACGGAGCTCACCCGTTCGGGAAGGGCCTGGTGCCAGAGCCGGACGAGCGAAGGGAGAAAGCCCTTCTTGTAAGCGATCAGGTCGTAGACGCCCACCGGCGCCGCGGCGACGACGAAGGTTCCGTCGGCCGCAGAGCGCGAACGCGTGAGGGTCGTGTCCCCCAGGTTGTAGAAAATGACGAGCGCTCCGGAAATCGGGCTCTCGACGTGGCGCACGACGCCCGAGATCGGAGGAGCGACCGGAGGCGAGGCGAAGGCGATCCCGCCGGCTCCAATGAGCGGCAGGATCGACGCGAGAAAAGCAGTGGCGCTCCGTCGCATAGGCGGACCCCTTGAGGATCCAACTCGAAGTATAGAATTCCGCCCCGTCAATTGCTATTCCCCCGGAGTCGGACCCTCGGAGCCGCCGAAAGCATTGAGCTGTAAGCCGTAAGTCGAGCGCCCAGTGGCACTGCCGGTGAATTTCTCCTAGCGCGCCGAGAAAAATCCCTTGATCACGTTGCCCGCGATCGCCGGGTTCTCCTTCAGCCGGCGCATCGAGTACGCCTCCCAGGCCTTCCCGTAGGGCACGTAAACGCGCAACCGGTGTCCGGCGCCGACAAGCCGACGCCTCAGGTCGCCGGCCACGCCGAGGAGCATCTGGAACTCGTACGCCTCCCGTGCGAGGCCGAGTCGCTCGACTGTCGCGAGCGCACGGCGCGTGAGGATCGGGTCGTGGGTGGCGATTCCGACGTACGAGCCCTCGCCGAGAAGGAGGTCGACCAGGCCGGAGTAGCTCTCGCGGATCTCCTCGCGTCCCCGGAACGCGATCTCGGGCGACTCCACGTAGATGCCCTTGCACACCCGGACGTTCGCGCCGACCGCCGCGGCGCGCCGCGCGTCGTCGAGGCTCCGTTTCAGGTAGGCCTGAAGGACGAGGCCGACTCGCGGGTAGGTCTCGCGCGCCTCGAGGTAGATGCGGATCGTCTCTTCGGTGATGGAGGAGTCCTCCATGTCGATCCGCACGAAGTTGCCGTGCCGCCGAGCGCCTTCGACGATTCGCGCGAGCTCGCGGCGGCACAGCTCCGGGTCGAGCTTCAACCCGAGCGCGGTCAGCTTGACCGACACGTTCGAGTCGACGCCGTGCGACGCAATCCCGTCGAGCGCGCTCACGTACTCCGACACGGTCCGCTCCGACTCCTCCTTGCGGGAGACGTCCTCGCCGAGCACGTCGAGCGTCGCCAGGCATCCCTGAGCGTTCAGCACGCGCACGGTCTCGAGAGCCTGGACGAGCGTTTCCCCCGCGACGTAGCGCGACGCGATGCGGCGCACGACCGCCCTCGGCACGAGCGGGAGCGAGGCGGCGACGAGACGACTGAAGGGGTTCATCTCGTGGAATCGAAGTCGTCGCGCGAAGCGCGGGCGAAGGACCAGACGTCCACTTCCGCCGCGCCGGCAGAGACGAGCGCCGCGGCGCATTCCCGCGCTGTCCAACCCGACGTTGCCACGTCGTCGACGAGGAGCACACGTTCAAACGCGCACTTTCTCGCGCGGAACGCTCTGGCCACGTTTCTCCGCCGCTCTCCAAGAGGAAGGCCGCTCTGCCTGGGCGTCTCCCGCACCTTTCGGACGGCGCGGGCGTCGAAGCGAATCCCGAGCCGGGCCGCGACGGCTTTTCCGAAAAGCTCTGCCGGATGGTAGCCGCGCCGGCGCTGTCCCCGACGGGTCGCGGGGACCGCCGTCACGAAGTCGGCGCGACAGACCTCGTCTCGCTCGGCGGCAATTCGTTCGACCGCGACTTCCGCGAGTCGCGGCGCGAGGTAGTCCGCTCCGCGAAACTTGAAGGCGAGCAGGATCGACCGCGCGGAGCCGCGGTAAGGCGCCGCCGCGCGCAGCGAGCGGAACGGCGGTGGCTCGATCCCGCACCGGCCGCAGACGTCGGCGTCCACGCCCGGAAGCGGTACGTCGCAGACGGCGCAAAACGGCCCCGCGGAGCGGGGGATCGCCGCCCAGCACGCCTTGCAGACGCCCCCGCGAAAGAGCTCGGCGACCGGCGCGCTCTCGCAGGCCAGGCAGCGGGAAGGCAGCAGGAAGTCCGCGGCCACCCGGCCGATTCGCTGGAGCGCCGTCCCGCCGGAAATCGTGCGTCCCCCTTCCGCAGCGCGCGGATTCTATGCATGAACGACTCCGGCCGGTCGCTTCGCGCCCGGATCTTTTCCGCGGACTTCTCGTGCGGGCCAGGCGACGCGCGGCGTTCGACGCACGTATTCGAGTCGTATAGAGTCGTCGTCGGCCGCACTCGGAGGTGCTTCGTGTCTATCCGGAAGATTCTCTCGATCGCGCTCGTCGCCGCGGCAGCCCTCGCCGCGCGGGCCCCCGCGGAAGACTGGGGCGTCGGCGCCTCGATCGGCCTCGTCAACGACGTGGAGAAGAGGTTTCGTCTCGACGAGTTCGATCCGCGGGACGGAAACGCGTGGGTCGACTTCCGGCTCGAGGAGCACGTGATCCTCCGTGGGACGCTCGGCTCAATGAAGACGAGCGGAGACAATGCCGGGCGGGTCGTGGAGATTGACGGGGAGGACTTCGTCCTTCCGAATCTCGACGTCCGGATCGACTACGCGACCGTCGGGGCCTCCTATCAGTTCTGGGAAGGCGACTACACGTCGGGGGTCTTCGGCGGCATCGGCGGTTACAAGGTCAATCCCGAGCCCTCGCCCGAAGAGATCACCAACCTTCGCGACTTCCACGAGACCGTTTTCGGATGGCACCTCGGACTGGACGGAGACCTGCGCGTTCTCGCGCGGCTTTCGATCGTCGGGCGGATCACGTTTCACAAGATCCGTTCGGAGTCGGGCCGGTCGCTCCTGACCGCAAACGCGGGTGCCGTTTTCCGGTTCTAGGAGCCGAATCAACGCCGGTTCGGATCTCCGTCCATGGCACCCTGCTTGCATCGACTCGCGCCAACGGTTATGTCAGCACAAACGAACGGTCCCGCCAAAAAATCCTACTGCTCCGACCGAGCGGCCTTCCGCCCGGCCCGGCACCTCTTCCGCTTTTTCTAGGGTCCCTCCAAACAGGCCGACTGGCCGATCCGTCCGGCGAAAGCCGGGCGGACGCCCACCCTTTGGCCGAGCCTACTTTTCCCTCTGGGCGTCTTCGACGAGAGGGAGCAGCGTGGACTCTTTCTTCGAGGAGAGCGAGAGGCAAGTCCGGGCCCGCACGACTCCGCGGATCGCGAGCAGGCGCTGCTGGAGGAAGTCCGCCAGAGCGCCGGGACTCGCCGCTTTCACCTTCAGCCGATAGGCGAAGTCTCCCGCGAGGTAGTGGCACTCCTGGACGGCGAGCAGCTTCTCCAGGTCGTCGAGGAAACTCTTCTCGAACCGGGGATGCTCGAGCGCGACGTCGACATAAGCGGTTAGCGGCAGGCCCATCTTTTCGTGGTCGAGCAGCGCGACGAATCCCTTGATCATTCCGTGGCGCTCCATCTTCTTGATGCGCTCGTTGACCGAAGGAGTCGTGAGCCCGACCGCGCCCGCGATCTTCGCCTGCGACAGCTTGCCGTTCCGCTGAAGCATGTCGAGGATCCGGAGATCGATGTCGTCGATTGCCATCCTCCCCGCCTTATAGAATTAGATAACAGAAGAGTTGTGGCTAATAATATTAGACTCTAGTCGGGTGTCAATCGCGTTACTTCGGCTGGCTATAATCGGCCAAAACCATGAAAAAGCGCGATTACTACGACGTCCTGGGGGTCGCACGGGGCGCCTCGGAGGCCGACGTCAAAAAGGCCTATCGGCGCCTGGCCCGCAAGCTCCACCCGGATGTCAATCCGGGCGACAAGACCTCACAGAAGCGCTTCCAGGAAGTCCAGGAAGCCTACGACGTGCTGAAGGACGCCGAGAAGCGAGGGGCGTACGACCGCTTCGGCCACGCCGCCTCCTCGCCCGGCTTCGACCCGGCTGCCGCGTCGGGGGGATTCGGAGGCCGCGCCGGAGGGCCGTTCTCGAACGTTTCCTTCGAGTCGACGGACTTCGCGGACCTCTTCGGAAACATCTTCGGGGGCAACGCCCGATTCCGGACGGAGCCCGAGAAGGGGGAGCCGACCTACGGCACGATCGAGGTCGACTTCCGCGACGCCGTCCTCGGGGGCACGGCTTCACTCGCGCTTCGACGGGAGAAGGAGTGTCCGACGTGCGGCGGCGCGGGACAGGTCGGAAAGAACGTCTGCGCGACCTGCCGCGGGGCGGGAAGAGTCCCGGAAGTCGAGCGCGTGCGCATTCGTATTCCCGAGGGGACCGCCGATAGCGGCACCATCAGGATTCCGGGAAAAGGGGGCACGGGACTGCGCGGAGGCGAAGCGGGAGACCTCTTCGTCACCGTTCGGGTCCGGCCGCACTCCTACTTCGAGCGGGTCGGGGACGACATCCACGGCGTCGTCCCGATCACCGTGAAGGAGGCGTACGCCGGCGCGGAGATCGACGTACCCACGATCCACGGAACCCTGCGGGCGAAGATTCCGCCCGGCACTCAGGGGCGACAGAAGTTCCGCCTGCGCGGTAAGGGCGTGAAGAGCCCGAAGACGGGGGAGACCGGGGACCACCTTTACACGGTGCGGATCATGGTCCCGACGACGCGAACTCCTGCGGGCCTGGACGCCGCGACGCTTCTCGAGTCTCTCTACGAGAAGCCGGTCCGGGAGGGGCTGGCGAACGGACTCGAGTAGGACGCCGCCCCAGCCAGTCATCCTGAGCCGCCGCGGGGCGGCGAAGGATCTCAGGTTCCGAAGGGAAGGATCCCTCGCCTTACGGCTCGGGATGACGCGCTGAGCGCGTCAATTCGAGCTGGCCATCCCCACGACGAGTGCGAGCGCACGCTCGTAGGACATGGTTTCGTCGAGCGGGATCGTCTTCACGGACGCCCACTCCCGGCCGTCGTAGCGCGTGTAGAGGAGCCGGTTCCCGTCGCGCCAGTGGAACGTGGGCCGGTAACTCGACCCGATGGTCGTGCCCATCGAAGAGACCCGCACCGGCGCCGTCGGAGCGAGCGGCGACTCGCCGACGACACCCACGATCGGGATGTGCCGGCGCATCCAGGTGATGTTGCGGTCGCCCGGCGTTCCGAGATCGGTGGGGAACGTGATGCGAATGACGACGTTCTTTTTCGAATGGAGGTCTGCGAAGCTCGCGAGAATTGCGCCGGAGGGGCCGTCGAAATGGAGTGAGGGGAAGAGATACGCCGCCGACGGAACGTCCTCGTAGGCGGTCGGCCCCGAGGGGCCGACGAGGAGCGGCAGGTCGTACACGGCGACCTTCGAGAGGTCGAAATTCTCCTCGTCGAGGAAGATCGGCGCGTAACGCGCGAGCGCGTACTGAGACTCCTCCCACCACACGATCGAGAGGATCGAACGGTTGTGGGTGACCGGACGACCCTCGGCATCGTTCCAGCGGACCGTCGAATGAGAGAGCCGCATCTGCGGGTTGAATGCCTTCGAGAACCCGAGATTCGGCAGCAGCGTCGACGTCGTCCAGGCGCCGTCTCGGAGGATTCCAAGCTGCAGGACGTTCAGCGGAGTGACCTCTTCCTTCCAGAGGAGGAGGAGGGACCGGCTCGACTCGTCGAAAGCGAGGTCGAGATTGCGCTTGACGTTGCGGTTCTGGGTACCGGGGACGATCCCGACGGTGAGCGTCCCGTCCTGTCGGCGCGCCGCCCACTCGATGACGTAATCGTTCGGCTCGAGATCCTCTCCCGCGAGACCGAGATCGGCCGCGAGACCCGAATGGACTTCGTAGAGGGTCCCATCGGCCGAGAGGAGCGACTTCTCATCCGCCGCGGCGGGAGCGGCAAACGCGGCCAGCAGCAGCGCCGCGAGGAATGCGGAGGCGATGGGTCGGAACGTCGTGCGCTTCACGTCAGGCCCTCAGGTTCAGCATGCCGGTCAGGCTGATCTGCTGAAGGTAGTGCTTCAACGCCGGGAAATCGGGGTAGTAGTTCGCGAGCGCCTCGTAATGCTCGTCGGCGCGGTCCCCGCGCCCCATGGCCGAGTAGATCTCGGCGAGCAGGTAGTGCGAGTTCTTGACGACGTCTTCGCGGCCGAACTCGTTGCCGAGGCCGAGCGCCCGGATTCCCCAACTCTCGCCCTGGTCGAGCTTTTCGAGCTTCAGCATCGCGAAGCAGAGGTCGAGGCAGGGATAGTCCATCGCCTGCCGGGCGCCCAGGCTGTCGAGCAGGCTGATCGCCCGCTGGACGTAAGGGAGACCCACTTCGACGCGGTCCATCGCGATGTGGCAGTAGCCGAGGTTGTCGGAGACGACGGCGCCCTCGCGAGAAAGCCCCTCGCCGCGCTCTTCGAGCCGTCCGAGCGCCTCCTCGAAGAGCGTCTTCGCGGACTCGAACCGGCTCTCGTGAAGCTCGAGGTTGGCGAGAAGGTTCATGGACGCCGCCGTCCACTCGTCCAGGCCGAGATCGCGGCTCTTCTGGAGCGCGGCCTGTGCGTAGAACGTTGCCCGCGAAAACTCGCCCCGAACTTCGTGCGCGTGCGCCGACGCGTATGCCGCGAGAACCCCGTTGGGGCTCGTCGGGCTGCGCAGAAGAATTTCTTTCAAGCCGGAGAGATCGAAGTCCTGGCGGTCCATCTCGAGGAGCGTTGTCGCGCGGTTGCACGTGAACAGGTCTTCGAGGTCGCGGTCCTTCCAGGACCGCGCGAGCGCCAGGCCGTCTTCGTAGAGCGAGAGCGCCCGTTCGTAATCGCCCGCCCAGATGGCGTCCCGCGCGGTCTTGCGCAGAAACTCCAGATGTTTGCGACGTTCGGTCATTCCCACCCTGTTTGTTCGAAAGACGCGGTCGAGACTGGCTCGATTCTAGACCGCCACGGGGGTCTTCTCACTCTTTTTCTTCTGCGGCATCGTCCGGTCGGGTCTGTTCCTGCATTTTCTTGAACCGGACGAAATCCCGAACCTCCTGCCTCGACTCGTCGGAGAGGCCGCGGTATTCGGTGACGAGCTCGCGGTCTTCCGGCCCGGCCGTCTCGCTCTCCCCGAAGAACTCGCCGATTTTGAGGTCGAAGACCTGGAGGAGCTTGAAGAGTGTGTCGAGCCCGACCTTGTACTCGCCCTGCTCCATGCGGGAGAGGTCCGACTGGGCCACGCCGATTCGCAGGGAGAGCTCCATCTGGGTCAGGCGATGACCCTTGCGCAGCTCGCGGATCCGCGAACCGACGAGGTTGACTTTGCGCGCGGAGATTGAAGTGACCATGTCCGGGAAATGCTGTTGCGCCATAAAAACGCCCTACTATAATCGCCCCTTTGCGACGAATGTCAAGCGACAAGAAACGCCTGTCTGCCAAGCTTTTCCTGCTCAAGGAGATGGTTGTCCGGGACCTCCGCTCCCGGTACGCCGGATCGGGGCTCGGATTGGCCTGGGTTGTCCTGCACCCGATCCTCTGGATGGTCCTTTACAGCGCCGTCTTCTCGGTGATCCTGCGGGTGCCTGTCGACCCGGAGTACGCGGGTTTTCCGGAGTTCCTCATGGCGGGCCTCCTGCCCTGGATGGCCATCCAGGAGGGGATTTCCCGCTCCTCCTCCGCGCTTCCCGACAATGCGGTGATGG
>JBKJVY010000064.1:0-2665 GCA_046717185.1 Thermoanaerobaculia bacterium | reverse complement strand
GGAAGTAGGGAGTCGAAAAGGGAGTCGACCGGCCCGACGGAGAGCATGAGGTCTCTATCCCGAACGATCTCCGTCTGATGCAACGTCATCGATCACCATGAGCACGTCGGTCATGTAACCTCCATTTCCACGGAATATCCGCTCCTCGAAGGACGCCTCAGAGGAAGGGATCCACACGGAGCTTGCTGCTGACGCTCGTGACGCCGGGGGCGTGCTCAACCGAGCGGAGAATCGCGTTCCTCTCTCGAGCCACGACCCGACGCGTCCGGACAGCGTGACAGTTCCGCCCTGAACCTCCACGTTGATCCGGTCCGCATCTTTTTCGGCGCGCCGCTCCAACGCCTCCTCGATCGCCTTGCGGACGACTTCGGGCTCGGCCTTCGTCGCCCTGACCACGATCCGGTTCCAAACGCCCTTGACTCCGGTCAGGTAGCGTACGGCCCTCTCCGCGTCTTCCTTCTCTCGCAGGTACTCGACGTCTCCTTCGAGTGTGACCCACCCGTCGGAAACGGTGGACTTGATGCGCTGGTCGGCGACGAACGCGTCCCACTCGAGCGAGTGGCGCACCGCACTGGCGATCTCGGCGTCGGTCTTCTTCCCGCTGCCGGGGTAGTGCACCGTGAGGTCGTCGGCCACGTCCAGGACGCCTACCACTTTGTGAGCCGCTTCGATGGCAGCGAACTTCTTCGCGTAGCTGGCCACTGTACCGGCGAGAGTCACAATCCCCCTGTCGACCTCGACGCCGACTTCGGTCGGACCGACGCGCGTGTCCCACCGCATTTCCCTCTGAACGTCCTGCTGGAGCTGCAAGTCTGATTTCGTGACCGTTGCGAACATGATGTCCTCCTTTCTCGCTCCAAAGATCGTCCCGGAAAATCGCTTCGAGAAGATGCGAACGCATCATTTCCGACGGAGACCTCCCCTCGCCCGCGATTCGTAGCCGACTGATGCAAACGAACCATTCGCGGACCAACGACCTGCTGTTTTGATAAGACCGCATGAGAACGACCGTGAAAAGGTATCTTGAGGAATTCCCGTCCCACCTCGCCGCCGATGAAGCGAACGTCCGCATCCCGTCCGGACGGACCTCGCTCGAGGGAGAACTCGTCGTTCCGGAGGGCGCGGTTGGCCTCATCGTCTTCGCGCACGGAACCGGCAGCAGCCGGCGCAGTCCGCGCAATCGGTACGTGGCTCGCGAACTGCGGCGCGCCCGTTTCGGGACGCTGCTCCTGGACCTGCTCACTCCCGAGGAAGAGACCCGAGACCTCGAAGGCGCCCGGCTCCGCTTCGACGTCGGTCTCCTGGCGCAGCGTCTGATCGGAGCGACGATCTGGCTCGCCCGGCGAGAGGGCACGAAGGGAGTCCCGGTTGCCTTCTTCGGAGCCAGCACCGGAGCCGCGGCGGCCCTCGTTGCCGCGGCGGCGTTCGGCGACACGGTTCGTGCGGTCGTCTCGCGCGGGGGGCGCCCCGATCTCGCCGGCGCAGCGCTCTCGAAGGTACTGGTGCCGACGCTGCTGATTGTGGGCGGGAGCGACCACGAGATCATCCGCCTCAACGAGGAGGCACTGGAAAAGCTCCGATGCGAGAAGAAGCTCTGCATCGTCCCGGGCGCCACGCACCTCTTCGAGGAGCCGGGAAAACTCGCAGAGGTTGCTCGGCTGGCCGCCGCCTGGTTCCGACGCCACGTCAGCCCCGGGAAGACTCCCGCGGACATCGAAGAACCGCTCGACATATCCGTGCGAGGGGAGTAATCGTGATGTTGTTCCAGAACCGGCGATGGACGTGGACGAGACGCGCCGTCGAGCCTCTGGAGCGCAACGCCGAGTGGGAAAGGGGCGAGGTGCCCGAAACGCTTCCGTCCGGGGTGTGAGAGGAGAGGCCATGAGAACTCGACAGATCCCGCGCGCCCAATGGTTCCCCTTCTTCGAGGGCTTCAACCGCCGTCACGAAGGCTGGCTCGTGACCGTCCAGGTTCTCAGCCCGGATCTCGGAGCCCAGGTCGAGGCGCAGGACCTGCCTTTCGAGGGGATCGTCGCCGATCCGCAGGCCACCTCTCTCTCCCTCCACCTCGGAAAGAGCTCTGAGAGCCACGTCGAACATCCCGTCGAGCGGCCCATTCAGGTCTGGATCGAGCTGACCGACGACGGCGCCGAGTCCGCCCTGGAGATCGAGTCGGAGACCGGGACCAAGACCATTCTGCAATTCCGCTCAGCGATGCTGCCGGAGATGGTAGACGGCCTCGCCCGCTAGTCTCGGCGAATCCGACCCGCGCCGTTTCCTGCCGGCCGAGCTGACCCGCAGGATCTCGTGTGGCCGATCCCGGGACGGCACCGCTTTGGCCGCTCTGTCTCTCGCTGGGATAGCCCTCAAGCGTGCGGCCCGCGAAGCGCGGTTGCCTCCGAGGAGAGCGGCAACCTCCCCCGATGGCCGGCCTGATTCGTTTACACCATGCGTCATAGCCGGCCCGCACCTACAGTCGGGGCGAGGAGGAAGACATGAACACGATCATTCTCATTGTCGCCATCGCGTTCGTTCTCTCCTGGATCCCGGCGCTCGTCGCCTACTTCTCTGCGCGCCGTCGTGATTCGGGGGACCGCGTCATCACCTGCCCCGAGACGTGCACCACGGAGGTGGTGCGCGTCGACGCCGGGCACGCCGCCTGGAC
>JBKJVY010000063.1:0-3575 GCA_046717185.1 Thermoanaerobaculia bacterium | reverse complement strand
GACCTCCTGATCGGCTGGAGCGGACAAGACCTTCTCGTCGAAGATCTCGAATCCGGCGATCGGACGGTCGTTTCGGTCGAGTCGGTCCTGCTCCTCGACCGGTTCGGGCGCCCGCGCTCCGCCGCCGAGATCGCGGACGGACTTCCCGAGTACGACAGAAGGTCGGTGCTCGCCGGAATCCGAAAGCTTCGGCGGCTCCGGTTCCTGCTCCCCGAATCCGAGGCGCGCGCGAGGCTTTCCCGGATTCGCTTCTGGAAGGAGAACCTCGCGTCGGCTGCGTACCACGCCGCGTCCCGGGACATCCCGTTTACGACGGCGCCGGGCGCGATCGACCGCTTCCTCGAAGCTCGCGTGGCGGAGGAACGGCCTCCTCCTCCGTTCAAGCGCTATCGCGGAGCCGCGCGGCAACGCCTGTCCGGCCGCCAGGTCGGCGAAGCGGGAGCGTCTCTCGACCGGGTCCTCACGCTCCGCCGCACCGTTCGCGATTTCAGTCGGGATCCGGTGTCCCGGGAAGACTTTTCCGAGATCGTGCGCGGGACGTGGGGCTCGACGGGCTGGGGCGAACCCGGCGTCGTCGGGCGGCTGCCCCGGAAGACGAGCCCGTCGGCCGGCTCCCTTCACCCGGTCGAGTGTTACGTCCTCGCGTGGAACGTTCGCGGCATACGACCCGGCCTCTACCACTACGACGTCGGCGCAGACGAGTTGAGCCGCCTTCGCTCCGGAGATCTCCGGGACGACGCGGCCAAGGCGGCGTCCGGGCAACGGTGGGTCGCGCGGGCCGCCTTCCTCTGCGTGATGACGGCGGTCTTCGAGCGGACGCTCTGGAAGTACCAGTTCGAGAGCGCCTATCGCGTCCTCTGGCTCGACGCCGGTCACCTCGCGCAGACGTTCTGTCTGCTCGCGACGTCACGCAACCTCGGCTCGTTCACAACGGCCGCCATCCAGGACACGTTCATCGAAAAGCTCATCGGCCTCGACGGAATCCGGGAATTCCCCCTCTACTTGTGCGGCGCCGGGGTTCCGGCAAGGGGCAAGTCCGCCCGGCTCACTTCCCGGCTGACCGAATGAGAACGAGGCCTTCCTGCGGGGGGATCAAGTATTCCGCGCCGGTCGGCGTGACGACCGCCATCTCCTCGACGGAGATCGTCTTTGTCCCGGCGTCCGCGCCGCCCGGAAGCTTCCACGCGTAGAACCCGTCGAACGCGAAGGTCTGGCCGGGCCGAAGCGTGCGCACAGCGGCGCCGGACGGCGGGCCCTCGCGCTGCGCGCCCGAGAGCGCGGGGCCGACATCGTGCGCCCAGTATCCGACCGGGTGACCGGTCCCCCACATGACCCACTCGGACCCCGCCTCCTTCATCCAGTCGCGCTGGGCCTTGTCCACGTCGTAACCGCGGGCGCCCGGCTTCATCGCGGCGAGCGCGATGCGGCTCCCCTTCCGAGCGTTCTCCCACTTCTTTAGCGCGTCCGCCGGCGGCGCGGTCTGCCCGGGCGCGAGCACATACGCGAAGCGCTGCACGTCGGTGCACCACATGCCGTGAACCTTGATCCCGAAGTCCGTCTGGATGAAATCCCCCGGCCGGATGATCCGATCCGTCGCGTGCGAGTGGCCCCGGTCCGGGCCGGAGTTGACGTTGGGGTTCTGGTCGGACGCCCAGGAGTCGTCGACGCCGAGCTCGCGCATGCGCTGCTTCAAGAAGCGCGCGACGTCCGAGTCGCGTGTCTTACCCGGAACGACCGCCCGATACGCCTCGAGCTCGAGCTCGGCGGTGAGCGCTGCGGCGCGCCGGAGGATCTCGACCTCCCGCGGAAGCTTCACCGAGAGCCACTCGACGACGAGCTCCTCGGAGGGAACGAGCCTCGCCGCGAGGTCGGGCCCGAGCGCCTTTTCGAGCTGCCCCCGCTGGGTGTGTGACAGCCCGTCCGCGACCGTCATTGCCGAGGAGTTGACGGCAATCTTCTTCGGAGCGGCCGCCCGGAGACGCCGGGCGAGCTCTTCCCACATCGTCGTTCCTCGCTCGAGCACGACGACCTCGTCGTGCAGCCCCACGTCCTTCAGGGCCGTCGCTTCGCCGGCCGGCGAGAGCGCGACCGCGCGCACGCCGCCCTCCCCGAGAAGGAAGAGAAACGCCGCCGCGCCGCCCGCGTTCTCGCCCCCGACGTGCAGAGCGAGCGGGTCGTTGTCGTTCTCGCGGCAGACGATAACCCACGCGTCCACGCCGGCGCGGCGCATCGCCTCCGGGAGGAGCTTTCGAATGCGTTCCTTCCGGATCGCCGGCCAGGGGCTCGGGCCGGAGAAGGGAGAGGTCGCCGCCTCCGGGGGTGCTGCGCTCGCCGGAGCGAGCGAAATCGCGACAGCGAGAACCACCGGCCAGCGAATTAGACTTCGCATCATGAAGAAGCTCCTGTTTTTCGCGCTCTTGTCCTCGAGTCTATTCCCGGCAGCCGCGGCGGCGGTCTCTCCCGGCGTTCACGACGTCCGTCGTCTGACCGCGCTCGATCTCGCCTCGCTCGATCGGGCCCGCACCGTCTTCGTCGTCCCGATCGGGATGCTCGAACAACACGGCCCGCACCTTCCGGCGGGAAGCGACTCGCTTTCGCTTGAGTACGCGATCGACCGGATGCTGCCGCTTCTCCAGAGGGCGTTTCCCGACCGGTTCTTCGTGCGTATGCCGATGGAGCCATATGGCTATGGCGGCGCGAACGAGATCGGCGGCATTTACGTCCATCCAGGAACCTACGCGATTCGGAACTCGACGTTGTGCTCGCTCGTCGCCGACGTGGGGGCGGAGATCGCGCAGAACGGCTTCCGCTGGATCCTCGTCGTCCACGGGCACAGCTCTCCCTACCACTCGGTCGCCATCAGCGATGCCTGCGACTTCGTGAGCGAGACCTTCCGCGTGACCATGCGGAACGTCACGAGCACCGCGTGGGCGGACCCAGAGCATTTTGCCGCCGCCGGCAAGATCGCCGAAAAGTACTTTTCCAAAGCGCAGATCGAGAAGATCGGAATGGACATCCACGCCGGCACGAGCGAGACGTCGAGCCTTCTGGCCAGCCATCCCCACCTTGTGGGCTCTTACAAGAAGCTGCCCGCTCAGGCCGCGCCGGATTTTGCCGGCCTGCGGACGATCGCGCGCGCGCCCGACTGGCAGGGCTACCTCTCGGATCCCGCGAAGGCCCGCGCCGACTACGGCCGGGACTTGAACGAGCTCGAAATTGCGACGCACGTCCGCTTGATGGCCCTGGCGATCCGGGGAGACGCGACCGAGCGGGTCCGCTATCCCGAGCCGTTGATGGCGGCTCCGGGTCTCCGCCCGACGATTGACGAGGGGCTACGGCGCGAGGAGGAGTTCGGGCGGCGGTTCGACCAGTGGTTGAAGGAGAGAAAGAAGAAGTAGCCGGGGCGAGTCACCGCGGCGGCACGCCCATCCGCGCGAGCTCCGCTTCCGCGGCGATGTAGCCGAAGCTCGCCCACGAGCCTCCGGCGATCACCCGCCGGAAGAGCGTGACCGCTTCCCCGCACCGCCCGTTGTACAGGTGCCAGTTGCCGACCCCGTAGCCGACCGTCGCGACTC
>JBKJVY010000062.1:0-6694 GCA_046717185.1 Thermoanaerobaculia bacterium | reverse complement strand
GAACCGGCGTTTTGCCGGCCATTCCCGCCCATTCTGAGGGGTCCATGCCGGAACCGAGAAGCATTCACCTGGTTCCGATCGGCGGCACGGCCATGACGCCGCTCGCGGCGCTCCTCGCCGAGGAGGGCCACCGCGTCACCGGGAGCGCCCTCGACCTCTACCCGCCGATGTCCACCCTTCTCGAATCCCTTCAAGTCGAGGTCGCGCGGGGGTTTGCGCCCGAGCACGTCCCCCCCGGTTGCGATGTCGTCGTCGTGGGGAACGCGGCCCTGCGCGACAACGTCGAAGCGGCGGAGGCGCACCGCCGCGGAATCGCTGTCCTCTCGATGCCACAGGCCATCCGCGCGCACCTCCTTCCCGGAAAGACCTCGGTCGTGGTTACCGGCACGCACGGCAAGACGACCACCTCCGCGCTCACCGCGTGGCTCCTGACCGATTCGGGAAGGGACCCGGGGTTCCTGATCGGCGGCGAGATGAAGAATCTCGGTCGCGGCTATCGGCGCGGGACAGGCCCCGCCTTCGTCCTCGAGGGGGACGAGTACAACGCTGCCTTCTTCGACCGCGGTCCGAAGTTCCTCCACTACGAGCCGCGGCACCTCTTCGTCGGGAACATCGAGTACGACCACGCGGACCTCTTTCCTGACCTCGAATCGGTCGTTGACGCGTTCCGCCAGGTCGTCGCGATCGTGCCGCCCGAAGGAACCGTCGTCGCGAACGTGGACGACGAGCGCGTTCTCGGGATCCTGGATCCCGCGAGGGCGCAGATGGTCGCGGTGTCGCTCGAAGATCACACGGCGGATTTCTCCGCGACGAACGTCGAGGCGCACCCGGAAGGGACGCGGTTCACGCTTCTCGAGTCGGGACATCCCGCAGGCGAGCTCTCGTCGCCCCTTATCGGAACGCACAACCTTCGCAATGCGCTCGGCGCGATCGCGCTCGTCCGCGGGCTCGGGCTGTCGGTGGAAGAGATCGCGAGCGCACTCCCGCGCTTCGCCGGCGTCAAGCGGCGCCTCGAGGTGAAGGGGGAGAAGAACGGAATCGTCGTCGTGGACGACTTCGCGCACCACCCGACGGCGGTCGCCGGGACGATCGCCGCTGCGCGGACGCGGTGGCCCGGCCGCCGGATCTGGGCGCTCTTCGAGCCGCGCTCGAACACGGCGGGGCGCAAGGTCTTCGAGGACGACTACGCCGAAGCGTTCTCGTCCGCGGACGCGCTCGTGATTGGACCGGTCTTCCACGCGAAGCGCCTCGCGCCGGAGGAGCGCATCGACCGTTCGGCGCTCCTCTCCCGGTTCACGACGAGCGGCAAACCGGCCTTCGCGCCGGAAAGCCTTGCGGAGATCCCCGGGATCCTCCGGGGAAGCGCGCGCTCCGGCGACGTCTTGCTCCTGATGTCGTCCGGAGCTTTCGGAGGTCTCCCGGAGACGCTCCTCGGAGACCTTTGACGCGGCGCGCCGGGCTCCCTCTCCTCCTCGCCGCTACCGGGCTTTTTCTCTACCTCTGGCCCGCGTTCTCCGCCCCGGTCGTCCTCTGGTCCGACAGCCTGCTCGACCTCGAGTGGGCGCGCCAGGGGGTCGGCATCGTGAGCCCCGTCCCGCCGGCGCCGCCGGGCGCGGAGCAGCCGGCGCATCCCGCCAAGCCCGCGTATCTCCTCTTCCTCCGCACGGTCCTCGCAATGGCGCCATCGGGACACGAAGAGCGAACGATCGTCGTCGTCCAGTCGCTGCTGCTGTGGCTCTCGATCGCGGCGACGTCGCTCTTCGTCGCGCGTCGCCGGGGCGTGCGGCTCGGCGTCGCGGTGTACCTGACCCTCGTCCTCTTCCTTCGCCTCCGCGACTCGGCGAGCGCCGTCATGCCGGAAGCGCTCGCGGCCGCGCTCCTGCTCCCGCTCGCCGCACGGCTCCTCGACCCTCCCCGCGCGCGTGGAGCCCAGCTCGCTCTCGGGCTCGCCACCGCGCTCCTCTTCTGGGTTCGGCCGAACGTCGGCGGGATTGCCTTGCTCCTCGCGCTTGCGGCATTCGCGGCGTCGCGCGACTGGCGTGCCGCCCTCCCACTCCTCGGCGGATTCGCGCTCCTCTTCGCGCCGATCTGGTTCGTGACGCGGCCTGCGGGCGGCGAGCGGCTGCGCGGTCTTGGATTCTCGATTCTCGAGGCGAGCCAGGACTACTACTGGCACCCCGCGCACGACGGCTCGGTGAGGCGGGGACCGGCCGCGGAGATCGAGAGCCGGGAAAGGTCAGAGGCGCTCGCCAACTGGAAGGCGACGCTCTCGCGGCGGGGCTTCGACGCTCGGCGCGAGCTCACGTGGCGCGCTTTTCACGGACTGCTGGGGACCGAGCTCTACGACGCGCGATGGTCGCGGAGTTACCACGGACTGGACACGGCTTCGCGGATCGTGACGCCCTTCCTCGTGTTCGCCGCGGCCGCGCTCCTCCTCACGGCTCCGCTTCGCGGTCCCGGGCGCACGGCCGGTTGGGCCGGGGTTCTTCTCGTCGTTCTCCTCCTCGCGCAGAACCTCGTGCTCGGCTCCAATCCCCGCTTCGTTCTACCGTTCGTTCCGGTTCTCCTCCTCCTGGGCGTTCACCTGTCGATCTCCATCGAGCGCCAGGACCGGCGAGTGCTCGCCGCGGCCGTCCTTGTGCTCCTTCTCGTCGCGACGGCGGCTAACGCGTCCGTTCTCGACTGGCAGTGGGGCCGGCTCGAATCGGGGGGCGTCCGCATCCGCCAGTGGATCCCGAAGGGCGCACTCCCGTCGCGAGGGCCGGCGACACTCCACGTCCGGATCGCATCGCCCGTCGTGCCCTCGCCGGCCCACTTCATGGTTCTCGCCCCGGATAAGACCATCCTCTATACGAGTGAGAACGACGCGGACCGGCGCGAGCCCGCGATCACGGCGGCGCTGCCCCAGGCGCTGCTCGACGCGAACGCGGCGGACCCGGTCGAGATCGAAGTCGTGACGTTCGGGTCGTACGGGGAGTTTCAGTACCTGCTCTTCCCCGTGGTCCCTCCTCCCTGGCGGGCGCGCGCGGTTCGCGAGGGAAGCGACGCACTGTCTCCCTCGACGGGCATCCGGTTCGGAGCGCTCGACTGGTGGGCGCACGCGGGCTCGCCGTGATCTGGACGGGAGAACTCCCTAGCTGTCCCTGGCGCGTCGAGACTGGGCGACGGCAACAGCGACGGCTGCTCCTCCGGCCAGGCCCGTCAGGAGCAGTCCGAAACCGAGTCCCGGAGGCCGGTACGAGAGACGAATCTGATGGTGCCCGCGAGGGACCAGCAGGGCGAGAAAGGGTCCATTAGCCAGCGACACGGGAATCCTCTCCCCGCGCTTGTCTGTCGCAACCCATCCACCATCCTGGACCACGCTCCCGACGATGAGGGTCCGAGAAACACTGGGGCCTGCGAGCACATCCAGCGTTATGGTGTTCGTGGACCGATCGAGAACGGATACGCGGCCTTCCGGGTCTTGCTGAAGGACGCCCGGATCAAGACGTGCCCGGGGCTCTGCCAACACGAGCGCCCGCTGCCGATACTCGTCGCCGGTCAGATAGCGCATCAAGGGCGGCCCGAAGGCAGAGAGCGCGTGTCTGCTCGCAGGTAGCTGGATGCGCGGTGCGACGACGTCGATTTGAGGTGGCACGGTGAAGCGAGCCATCACCTGAGCGTTCTCAAAAACCGTTCCATCGGTGCCTTGGTAGACCTGCCGCCATTTCGGCCCGGGAGCGCTGTAGCCGGGCCGAGCGACCAGATACCGCACGTTCAAGAAATCCAGGACCGGAGCGTTAAGATCGCGGACGCGCTTGGCGTACTCGAAAGGCGGGTATCCGCAGGTGGCGTCGAGGAGCTCCGTGTAGTCCCGCCGTTCGATCGGGTCGTGGGTTCGAATGTCCTCGAGGCCTGCCATGACATTGGTGTTGGGAAAGAGTGCCGTGTCCGCGCCCACCACTCGAAAGACGCCGGGCTGCGCCCGCAGAAACGCAAGAAGAGGAGTCGTCGGATAAAGAGTTGCCGGAGAGTAGAAACGGTACAAGCGCATCCCTTCATACGAGAGTTGACCTGCGGCGATGACCGTCATCGCGGCTGCCAGCAGGTTCGGGTTCATGCTCGGCCGGCGGGCATAGGCGGCCCCCACCAGGGTGAGAGCGAGACAGATCGCGAGGTTCGCGTAGAGCGCATCGCGTTGGGAGGTGCGACCGCCGGCCAGCTCGTGAAGTGGACCCAGTCGCCAGTAAACGAGACCTGCCAGCGCGCCGAGGACCACGGAGCAAACGCCAACGCGGATGCCGCTCTGAACACGAGGCGCGGAAAGGAGGCCGTCGAGCGAGAGTGCCGCGAGCGCGCTCCCGGCGACGCCCACACAGAGTAGCCACCGCAACGGCGGTGCGAGTCCGAGACCTGGGAGGAGCTCCACCGCCCATCGGAAAAGGCCGAGCCCCATCGCGGCGCCCAGGCCAAAACACAGGAGCAGGAGAAGCGTCAGTTGCTTCGCCCGATGCTTCGCCCCCGGACGCGCGATAAGCACGAGAGTCCATGCCGCAAGCCCGACATAGCCGAAGCCCGTTTCGACGACGGAGCCCGCCGCGCCGCGGATCATTGGAGACGTCACGGCGTCGCCGTATGCCCGCGGAAAGAGAGTCGTGACAAGCGCGCCAGTCCAACTGGGCTTGTACGGCACCCACGGGACGTACTGGAGGTGGCTTGGGTCCCTGGCGAGCGCGAGGCGGTTCGACGCGGTTATCGCGAACCACTGCGGCACCAGCACCACCATCGAGAGACCGACAGCAAGCGCGCCGGCCAATGCAACGCGGGTGAGATGCGAGAAGGAGACGTCGCGGGAAAGCGTCCTGAGAACGAGCCAGAGAGCTGTGAACACGACGGCGAGCGCGATGGTCTCCAGGTGACCGCCGAGCGGCCAGATTACGAGGAGCGCGACGAGGAACCAAAAGGCAAGACGCCTGCGCGCGGGATCCCGATACTCGACAGCAAACAGAACCCAGGGCCAGAGTGCAATCCCCGCGGTCGCCGGGTGGAACAACCAGGGAGTGATCGCGAAGGAAAGACCCAGCGTGATCGCGCCGAAGCGGGCCGCCGGCTTCGACACCCCGAGCTCCGATAGCCATAGGTAAGCACCCGTCAGCGCCACCAAGAGCTTCAGCAAGCCCGCGAGCACATACGCTCGCTCGAGCGGAAGGGCGAACATTGCCAGCGTGAACGGCGAAAAGGGGGCTGATGAGCCGTTGGCCGCGAGAGGTGTCCCGGACCCGTTCCACTGGTTCCAGAACGGAACCGAACCCTCCTTCCACGCGACACGCACGGCCTTGGCCCACGGGACGAATTGACTGGCGAAGTCGCTGAGGGTCGCATTGTGGGGCGGCGGCGCGTTCGCGGATTGCCAGGGCGGGACGTATGCAGAGAGATGGTCGGTTGGAGTCGGGGTGAGGTCTCGCACGACACCGGGGGCCAGGAAGATGAGAGGGAGGACGACGAAGAGCGCCAGGGATCGTCGATCGAGGCGTCGCCCCAGCAACGCGCTGATGCCGGTGATCGCGGCGACGGCACACCCATAGAGGACCAGTAGCAAAGCGGTCGTCATGAGAGTTCCGAGCGACCGAGCTTACAGTCCGCCGCTCGAGATACCGCCCTACCTGGAGGTGGAGCCGTCAGGAGCTAGGTGCGGCGGTGACGCGATTGGACAAGATTCCCACGCCCTCGATCTCGATCTCCACGAGGTCGCCGGCCGAAAGCGCACCAACCCCCGCGGGCGTCCCGGTCAGGATGAGGTCGCCCGGCAGGAGCGTCATCATTCGCGAGATGTACGCGACGAGAAACGCCGGCGGGAAGACTATCTGCGACGTCCGCGCCGACTGCTTCGTCGTGCCGTTCACGCGCGTCTCGATCGCGAGGTCCGACGGGTCGAGGCCGGACACGATCGCGGGGCCGACCGGGCAGAACGTGTCGAACGACTTGGCTCGCGCGAACTGGCCGTCCTTCTTCTGGAGGTCGCGTGCGGTCACGTCATTCGCGCAGCAGACGCCCGCGAGCGCGTCGAGCCACTGCTCCTGCGGCCAGTCCTTGACCCGCCGGCCGATGACGAGCGCGAGCTCCCCCTCGTAATCCACCCGCGAGGACTCGGAGGGAAGCACGATCTCGCCGCCGCCGACGACGAGCGCCGAGGGAGCCTTCAAAAAGAGGAGCGGATCCGCGTCCGGGACGGCATTGCCGAGCTCTGCCGCGTGGTCGCGGTAGTTGCGGCCGACGCCGATGATCTTGGAGGGCCGCGGGGGAGCATCCGCGGAGTCGAAGGCGATCCGCGTCACTCCTTCCACGCCTCCTCGCGGAGCTCGGCGCGGTAGACCTCGCGCGCATCGCCCGTGAGCGTGATCCCGGTGAAGACGTCCTTCTCGAGGCGCCCGTTCACCGTGAGCACGACGCCACCCCGGGTCGCGCAAGCGACCGGCAGCTCGACGTGCCCGCGCTGGGAAGCGACGAGAGCGGAGGCGACGACCCCGGAGCCACAGGAGAGCGTCTCGGCCTCGACGCCGCGCTCCCACGTGCGCACCTCGAGCCGTCCGGGTCCGGAAACGCGGACGAAGTTGACGTTCGCGCCTTCCGGGAGGAGCGGGTGCCGGCGCAGCGGCGGCCCGACGCGCTCGATCGGAAGTGCGGCGAGGTCGCCGCGCACGAAGACGACGAGGTG
>JBKJVY010000061.1:0-3885 GCA_046717185.1 Thermoanaerobaculia bacterium | reverse complement strand
GCAGGCGCGGCAGGCGCTCGCGAATATCCAGGCCGCGCTCGAGAAGGCGGGAGCGTCTCTCTCCGACGTCGTGCGGACGCGCATGTTCGTAACGCACGTCTCCGACTGGGAGGCGGTCGCCCGCGCTCACGCGGAGTTCTTCGGGGCGATCCGGCCCGCCACGACGCTCGTCGAAGTCAGCGCGCTCGTCGCCCCCGAGATGCTCGTCGAGATCGAGGCGGAAGCGGTGGTCGCGACAAATCAATCATGAGACGAAAACCATTCTCAGCGTTTGTGATATCGTGGGTAATATCAAGAATCTCGCGAAGCTCAGGCAAGAACTCGAAGAGCTTCGGGGACGGGGAGGTGTCAGGTCGAGCGAACTCGAGCGGCTGGCACGGAAGCTGGGAAGAAGGCTCGCGAAAAGAGGACGGCACCCAACCTGGGTGAATACGGATCTCCCTCGAGCCAGGCCTCTGACCATCCCCGGTCACCCGGGTGATCTGAATCGCTTCACGGCCGGCAGCATTCTGGATCAGCTCGAGACCGACCTGGACAGTCTGGAGCAACTCGCGGAGGGGAAAAGTGAAGGATAGAGGAACGGACGCGGAGCGATACCTGAAGCTCCCTTACGCCAGGGTCATAACGCCCGATCCCGATACGGGTACCTACACCGCTGAAGTTCCCGAGTTCCCCGGTTGCGTGACCCAGGGTTCGACGGTTGCCGAAGCTCATGAGCGATTGGAGGACGCGGCGGCAAGTTGGATCGAGGCAGCGACCGGGCTCGGTCAAGAAATCCCTCCCCCGTCACGAATTCACGAGTACCGGGGCAGAATCGCGTTGCGGCTGCCGAGAAGTCTCCACAGGCGTGCGTCGCAGCTCGCGGAGCGAGACGGAACGAGTCTGAATCAGTACATCGTCGTCGCAATCGCGGAGAAGGTCGGCGCATCCGACGCGAATAGTCGGCTCCCGGGCAGGGCCGAACACCCGTTGAAATCGCGCGCGCGCCGCTAAATGACCCGGGCTGGGAACCTCGGCGGTCAACCCTGGTCGCGACAATCTAGAATCAAGGCCGAGCGCGAGATGACGAAGACGCTGAAGAAGGCTTTTGACGAGGCTTCCAAGCTCCCCGAGAGAGAGCAGGAGGCGCTGGGCGAGTGGCTCCTCGCCGAGCTCGAGTCGGAACGAAAGTGGGATGAGCTGTTCCGCAAGTCCACGGAAGTGCTCGATCGCCTGGCCGATGAGGCGCTCGCGGAACACCGCGCGGGTTACTCGAAAGAGCTGGATCCCGAAAAGCTTTGAGATCCCACACGACGAGGGCTTTTCGAAAAGCCTTCGCCGGCCTTCCCGAATCGGTTCGAGAGCAATCGAGAGCGGCTTACAGGCTCTTCCACGCGGACCCCCATCACCGGAGTCTGCGTTTCAAGAAGGTCCATCCGTCGGAGCCGATCTGGTCTGCCCGAGTCGGAATCGGCCACCGAGCGGTTGGCCGTCGTGCGGACGGCGAGATCATCTGGTTCTGGATCGGCCCGCACGCCGACTACGAGAAAGTCCTTTCCAGCCGCTGAGCAGCGAGCCAGGCGCGTGGTCCCGTCAACGAACCGAAGCCGGACGCGCCGCTGACAGTTCCGTGACACTGCTCGCCCTCCCTTCGATCACCGTTCGCGATCGAAGGAGGAATCCCATGAAGACCGTCACTCGAACCATCGCTTTGCTGGGCCTCGCATTGGTTGCTCTCGTGCTTGCCGGACCGGCGGCCGCGCACGCTCAGGACTTGTACCGCGTCACGATGTCAGCGCCGGGCTTACCTCGCCTGGACCGACTGGCGCGACGGCGGGCCCGCCATCTACTTTGCGCGCGTACCGGGCTGCGCCGCGCCTTCCGCTCCAACGGCCTCGAACAACGGCCCGATTCGCGTCGGCCAGACGCTCCAACTTGCGGCCTCGGCGGTTGCGGGAGCGACTTACGAATGGACCGGCCCCAACGGCTTTCGCTCGGGCGTACAGAACCCCTCGATCACGAACGCCACCGCAGCGGCCTCCGGAACCTACAGCGTGACCGCAACGGTCGGGGGATGTGCTTCGGCTCCCGCAACGACCACCGTGTCGGTGATCCCCGGCTCCTGCACGGCAGGCCCGAACACGCTCTGCTTGAACTCCAGCCGTTTCGCCGTGCGAGTTGACTGGCGAGTGCCATCACAGGGCACGAACGGCGCCGGATACGCCCTTCCGCTCACTTCGGACACCGGATACTTCTGGTTCTTCTCCTCGAACAACGTCGAGCTCGTGATCAAGGTCGTGGACGGGCGGACCTTCAACGGTTTCTTTTGGGTTTTCTATGGAGCGCTCTCCGACGTCGAGTACACGATCACAGTGACCGACATGACGACGGGCGTGGTCAAGACGTATGCGAATCCTCAGGGGCGACTCGCGAGCGTCGCGGACACGTCGGCTTTCTGATGGATCGCTAAACGCCGACGACCCTCATCCCATGCGCCCGCGCGGCCGCCGCAAGAGCTAGATCGTGAGTTGCCATCACGAGGTCAGCGTCGGACTGCTCCCGCCAGATGAGCGCGGATGCAAGATGAATCGCATCGAGCGTCCGAAGAATCGACGAAAGAGGCTGAGAAGCTCGAGAGAGGACCGCTCGATCGAGTTCCACGACATCCATGGAGCTCGTGAAACGATAGATCTCCTCTCGTCTCGGCAGGATCTCTTCATCGGTCAGACCCTTCTCGAGGCGAAACCGGTCAACGCTCCTGAGGCACTCCACCTCCACGAGTGGGCTCGCGACCGGGGTTTCAATCGAGTCCCACTCTGGAAGCGCCGTCGGTTCGCCGAAGACGATCCGCAGGAGGACGGAAGCGTCGACGTAGGCGATCACCGGTCCTTCTCCCGATCCTCCAGGAGAAGCGCCACGATGTCCGTTTCGAATGGAAACGGAGGAGGAAGCGGGATGTCTTGCAGCCGCGGAGCGCCCGGAAGAGGTTTGCGAATCCGGACTCCCCCCTGATCCTTTCGGTAGGGCACGATCCGAGCGATGGGCTCGTCGCGGTCGAAGACCGTGATCGTGTGCCCCCGCCGGACGGCGCGAAGGTGCTCGGACAGCTTCGCCTTCAACTCGGCGATCCGTACTTCCCGTACTTCCATCATGACTACATTATAACCAGAAATAGTCATGACAGGGTTTCCGACCTTCCTGTTGTCTTGTCGCGGCGGCGGGACTTCGTCCTCGGGCTACCACCGTGCATGAAGGGCGAGTCCGAAGCCGCGCCCCGGCGCCGGCGGCGCGTCCTCGTCGGGCGAGAGCGCGTACCGCTCGTCGGTCAGGTTCGATCCGAGCAGGACCGCTTCCAGGCTCTTCGCCAGCGCAAAACCGGCCGAGACGTCGAAGACGGCGAAGGAGGGCGTCTCGATCTCCGTCGGCCCCGCTTCGTCGTCGCGCGCGACGAGACGCGCTTTCGCGCGCCACCAGACCCGGGCCGAGAGCGAGTGTCGTGCCGCCAGGACCGCCGCGGGCGCCGGCACGTCGGCGGCGAAAGAGTCGTCGTCTAGAATCCGGCCTCGGGCCCACGAAAGCGCGGCGGAGAGATCGAGCCCGTCCGACGGGCTCCACTCCGCCTCGAGTTCCGCACCCGTGACATCCTGCTCGCCCCGGTTGCGGAAGCGGAAGTCGGCTCCCTCCCGATACCGCTCGACGAGGTCCCGGATCCGATAAAAGTAGCCGTAGACCGCGACCCGCACCTGTTCGGACGGCGCCGCCCGGAGCGCGAGGTCGACCTGATCGCTCCGCTCGGCGCGCAGGTCCGGGTTACCGACGACGAACCCGCGCCCCGACACCCCGCGGAAGAAGCGGTCCGAGAGCGTCGGTTCCCGGAAACCCCGCACGTACTGGAGGGTCGCGCTC
>JBKJVY010000060.1:0-2775 GCA_046717185.1 Thermoanaerobaculia bacterium | reverse complement strand
AGGAGGGAAGCGGCGTAAACCGCGGTGAGAATTCGAGATGCGAGCATTCGGGCTCCTTTGGGTTCGTGTTCAAGGGGCGGTGATTCTAACGGGCCGGCGCCGGGTCGTCTTCCTGGACGGCAAGCCGGGAGCGGGAGCGCGAGTTTTTCGCCCCGGCGACCAAGGGATGTGGTCCAATTGGCGCCAGATTTCGTTTTTTCTTCCATTCGCGAAAGGAGAACCAGATGTCTTCGACCCACCCCCTCCCGGTTCCCGAACGGCAGCCGGAGCCCGCGGCTCCGCGCACGACTACTTCCGAACCGCGTCCCCTGCCGGACGCCCGCAAACCTCGGTTCGCGATCAAAGTGAGAGGGATGATCCCCAACTAAACAACTGGACGGGACGGGTCCACGGGCTTTTCACACCCGACCTCGACTAAGATTGCCCGGACAGCCGATTAGTCAAGGACTCGCGACAATGAATAGGCAGACGCGAGCCGATGAAGTGAACGACCTGTTCGAGCGGGCCTTGCCGGTCATCCACTCGACACTCGAGGGGTATTACCGGCTGAGCCAGCGGGAAGCACGGGACGCGGAGCATGACCTGTTCGTCTGGTTCCATCGTTATGCGCGCCGGATCGGGAACGCGCAGACTCCCGTGCACTCGATGAGGCTCTCGCTCCTGCTCGCCGCGTGCCAGTACGGCCGGTCCCTTCAGCTGTGGAAGCAGGAGGGCGCGGCGACCGACGAAAGTCTGGCGCGCGCGCTCGAGCGAGAACCCCGCGATCTCGCCTCCGAGCTGATTGTCCGCCTGGACCGGGAATCCTGAAATGAGCGGGCGAGTCCTCCGTTTCCCTTCCAAGCCGATCTCCTCCGACGAGGGGATCGTCGCTGCGGAGTGCGTGCTCGCCCTTCCGATCTCCTCCCGGGCCGCGCGGGCCGCGGAGCTCACGCTGGACGAGCCGGAGACGCTGCTCGCGCTGTGCGGGATCCTGAGGGGTCGTCTCGAGTCGACGCCGGAAGAAGTCGCCCGCGAGGCCGAGTTCTTCTATCGGTTTCTCGAACAGCCGAAGCGCCCGATCGGAATCCTGGACGAGCGAGAGTTCTTCCTCGGGGAGACCGCGCTCCTCGCCGGCACGGCTTGCCGGATCCTTTCCCGGAGAGAGGACGCACGGCGCTGGTTCGACCGTTCGGAGGCGTGGTTCCGACAGACGGTCAACTCCGTCGCGGACTGGTCGCGACTGTCGTACCAGCGGCTCGCTCTCCGCGTCGAAGAGCGGGAGCTGGATGAGGTCCTCGAGCTCGTGCCGCTCCTCATCGAAAGCTTCGAGAAGCTCGAGATGCGGGAAGAGGCCCTGAAGTGCCGCTTTCTCGAAGGCATCGTCCTCATGGAGGCGGACCAGCCGACCCGGGCGACGGAGGTCTTCCGGAAAATTCGCGCGGGCGCACGGGCTCTCGGAAACGATCAGCTGCTCGCGACCGCGCTCACGAACCTCGCACAACTCCACGGAACGCTCGGCGAGGCGGAGGAGGCGCTCGACGCCTCGCGCCACGCTCTCCTCGTCTGGAAGCGACTGGACAACCGCATGGGCGTCGCCAAGGTGCATTGGGGGATGGGCGACCTCCTGCGCGTCAAGGGCCAGCCGAGCTCGGCGATCGAAGCGTACCGATCCGCCCAGGGGGAGTTCGCGGAGATCGGTATGAAGGGCGACGTCGCCGCGCTTCAGCTCGTCGTCGCGGACCTTCTTCTCGACCTCGGGGAGGACGAGGAGGCGCGGCACGAGATCCTCGCCGCTCTGCCCGTGATCGACGAGACGCAGATGGTGCCTGAGGGAATGGCCGCGCTCGCGCTCCTGCGCGAATCCGTCCGTGGCCGCCGGATCGATCGCTCCGCGCTTCGCGAGCTCCACGGTTTCTTCGACCGCTCCGGTAGCTAATCTCGCCCGGCACTCGCCCGGTCCCCCGGGCGTTCGAAGCGAATCTCCTGACCCGCGAGACCCGCCGCGTCCGGAAGCAGCGCCGGCTCGATCCACTCGACTCTCCCGGAGCAGGTCGCCCACGTGGTCCAGGCACCGCCTTCGGGCAGGCGCACCGAGCCCGAGCCCTCGGCGTCCAGGCGGAAGCGTGCGAGGGCCGGCAGAGAAGTCTCTCCGCCGAGAGGCCCGGCGAGGAGGAGCCAGCCAGAACCACAGCCGGAGACCCACGCGGTGAACTCGATCGGCTCCGGGAGTCGGACGTCGCCGAGGTCGGTCACCGCGGGGGAGAGATTCGATCGCCGGACGGCAACTCGCGCGACCCCGCTCGACTCGGACCGAGCCTCCACGAGAAAGTCTCCGTTCTCGGCCGCGGAGATCCGGAACCTCCCATCGGGACCGCTCTCGGATTCGAGGGGAAGTCGCTTCAGCCGGTCGTCCGACGACATCCAGGTTTCCGCGGTCGGAAGGATGCGAACGGTCGCGGCCGCCTGTGGCACGCCGCCGCTCGAGACCACGCGGCCGGTGAACGCGCCCCGCCCCGGCAACCGAAGGACGACGGGTATACCGGCGTGCGCCGGCTCTTCCACGCACCCGTGCTCGCCGTGGCATGCGAGGATGCGATGGTTTCCCGGCTCGACCCCCGAAATCGCGAACTCGCCGTTCACCGCGCTTTCCCCGTCGCCCACGACCGCCTCTTTTTCGGCCGGAACCGCGGATCGGACGAGCACGAGCGCGGCCGCGACGGGAGTTCCCTCCGGATCGGTCACGGATCCGCGCAGCGTCTCGGCGCGGGGTAGGTGCACGGAGAGCGGTTCGGCGCA
>JBKJVY010000059.1:0-2736 GCA_046717185.1 Thermoanaerobaculia bacterium | reverse complement strand
ATGCCTACCGCGCCACGATCGGGTTCGCGCTCGGCCGCTCGGGTGTCGTGCGGTGCCGGTTCGAGCCGTCGTGCTCGGCCTACGGCCGCGAGGCGATCGCACGCTACGGGTCGCCCCGCGGATTTATCCTGACGGCGGAGCGCCTTCTGCGGTGCCATCCGTTCCATCCGGGCGGGGTGGACCCGGTGCCGTAAACCCCTCCTGTCCGAGCCCGCCTCCACACTGTCATTCCGAGGCCGAAGGCCGAGGAATCCGGTGACCTTGCGGACCTTTCGACGGACCACGCGGAGTAGACTCATCCCGTGCATCCGACCATCGAGGCAGAAGTCGATGACGAGGGGAACATCCGGCCGAAGGAGCCGCTCACCCTTGCCCCAGGCTCGCGAGTCCTGATCACGGTTTTGGAACAAGAGCGTGCGGATACTGCTTTGCTCAGCGAACCGTCTCTGGCCACGGACTGGCAGCGTCCTGAGGAGGATGCGGCGTGGTCGCACCTGGGCCGGGGGTAGTCGTCCTCGTCCGTTTTCCCTTTTCCGACCTGTCGTCGTCAAGCTGCGCACAGCCGTCGTTCTCGCCCATGCCGGTGTAGTGGATTGGATCCTGTGCCAGGTGACCAGCAACCCTTATGGTGACCCGGCCGCAGTACCCCTCCGCGACAGCTCATTCGCCACCGGTGGCCTTGGGCGTAAGAGCTTCGCTCGACCCGGCAAGCTCTTCACCGCGAGCGAGGCCATCATGGTGCGGAAATCTGGGGTGCTCACGCCGGCTGCGCAGCAAGAGCTTCTCGGCCGCGTAGTGACCGTCCTTAAGTCGGGCACGCGATGACTCTGTCGAACACCGAGATGCAGCAGACGAGGTCCGCGTAGGCCAGATGGCGCGGCCCTCGCCGCTGATCCCGGTGTTAAAACGCTCGGACATTGAACGGAGACATGGATCCACATTGCTTGCCCGCCAGGCTGTACCAGAAGAGAGCAGGGCTTCGCCGTGTTTGGCGAGAATCTCGCTTCTGAGAGTGAGAGATTAGAAGAGGTAAATGATGGCTTTTTCCCACGTCTTCAGCCGAGCTGTGCTGGTATTCGCCTTCTTCGGTGCCGCCGAAATGCCAGCCCAAAGCGCTAGCGGCTCGCTCGACTCCGACGCCCTCGTAGTAGTTGGGGCGGGCGCTGCCGGGTCGTGGGTTACGGAGTACGAGCTTGCCAATGGGGACCCGGCGTCGATCCAAGCGTTGGTGGGTCCGGCGCCGTTCGGGGTGCCGTGTCCGCCGTTGCAGGCGTGCGAACAAGCTGGGGTCGGGATTCCTGGCCGGGGAACAGCGAAGATATCCAATGTCCTCTACAGCCGCACCTTCGTTGGAAGCACATTCGTCACGGCCGCAGGTGCGACACTTCCCACCGTCCGCGCGCGAATCATCAACTCGAATAGGCCCTCGCAGGCGATCGAGCTGCCCGTAACGCGCCTCTCAACGATCTCTGCGCTTAACCCGTCAGAACTCGTCTTCCCGACAGCAGCCCGGACTTCTACAGCTCACAGCAATCTCGTACTGTCAGAACTAAGTCTTACCGCACCAGTATCCTTGCGGGTGGAGGCTTACTCCGCAGATGGAACCCTGGTCGGCACGAGGGTTTTCGACGTTGACAGGGGCAACTCTATCTTCCTAGTCGATGTACTTAGTCAACTGGGAGTGCTCGACTTTGCCAACGGGCAGGTGCGCGTCGTCAAGATCGGCGGCGGTGGGCTGCTGTGGGGTCTGTTGGCGACAGTCACAAGCGACGGCCAAGTGTTCGTGAGTCTCGGGAGAAACCCCTAGCTTAGGCTACGGCAGCGGGTTCTTGGGCAGCATCTCCATCGCCGTGACCGTCCCGCTCTGCCGCTGGCCGACGAACGCGTACGCGTCCTGCGTCCGGTTGTCGAGCGTGTACGCGGCGGCGATCACGCCGCCGGACGAGAAGGCGGGAGCGGTCTCCTTGACCGCGACGGTGATCCGCAGGCCCGGGATCTGGGGAGCGCCCGCAGTCGTCAGGATTCCCCCGAGGCGCAGGAGCGAGCCGGCCGCGACGACGTAGTTCAAGGTGCCCCCGTAGATCTCCGTCGTCACCGGGTCGATCACGCGAACTTCGATCGGCAGCGCGACGCCGGACGTGTTCGTGACGTCCAGGTTCGTACGGAAGTTCGCGTCACCCGAGTTGACACCGAAGACCTGGAGAACGTTCACGGTGTCGCTCGCCGCGCTCTTCCGCGGGAGAGATTCCGTGATCGGGATCGCGGGGACGAAGAAGCCGTACGTTCCCGCCGGGGCGGCGGTGTAGATGCGGCCGCCGCCGAGGATCGGCCCGCTCGACTGCCAGCGGAGCGCGCCCACGGCGCCGTCCCCGGCCGGAACCGTCGCGAGCGTGACGTCCGGGAAGAACTTCGTCTCCCGCGCGGCGAGCGTGATTGGCGTCGAGCTGATCGGAGCGGCCGGAGGCGCGCCGTCGGCGACGGCGGGATGGAACGTGAGAGTCAGCGTTACCGCCGCGGCCGAGTCGGGATTGAATAGCCAGAGGTCCGTCCGGAAGAGCGCGCCGAACTGGCCCTGGACCCTTCCCGCCGTGATGAACCAACCGCTCGTTGTCGCGGGCGAGTACGCCCCCTGAACCGGCGGCGAAGCGAGCAGAAGAAGAACGGCCAGACCCGTGGTCGCGAGAAGGCGGCGGCTCATGGGGACCTCCTGTTGAGGAAAGGACGACTGTGGCGAGG
>JBKJVY010000058.1:0-7496 GCA_046717185.1 Thermoanaerobaculia bacterium | reverse complement strand
CCCGCGTACTCGGTTCTCGACACGACCAAGTACGAAGCCCGCACCGGACGGCCGATCCGGCATTTCCGCGAGCCGCTCGTCGAGTACCTCGCGGGAAGGCTCCGGCCGGAAGCGTGAAGACCGAGCTTTCATCCCGAGCGCTTCGCCTCTCGGTGTCATCCTGAGCGAAGCGAAGGATCTGTGAGTTCCGGAGCCCAGATTCCTCGGCGCTACGCGCCTCGGAATGACAGAAGGAAAAGAGCGGGCCTCGGAATGACAGAAGAGCGGGCCTCGGAATGACAGAAGAGCGGGCCTCGGAATGACAGGGGAGACGGTGATCTCCGCCTCCGAGTGGAAGCGCAAGGCAGTGCACGCCGGCACGGGGCTTTTCGCGCTCTCGTTTCGCTGGCTCGACTGGAGAGCCGCGGCCGCTCTCGCCCTCGCCGCTCTGCTCTTCAACCTCTTCGTGATGCCGCGCTACGGACGCGCGATCTACCGAGACCCCTCGCGCCGCCACGATCCGGGCATCGTCGCCTACCCCGCGGCAGTCCTCGTGCTCGTCGTCCTGCTCGGCGATCAGTACCTCGCGATCGCGGCAGCGGTGTGGGCGATGATGGCGTTCGGAGATCCCGCGGCCGCCGCTGCCGGAGAGCTCTTCGGCGGTCCGACGCTGCCCTGGAACCGGTCGAAACGCTGGATCGGCCTCGCCGCAAACTGGGCGGCGGGCGTCACCGCCTCGATTCTCGTCTTCTGGTTCGTGTCGGCACGACCGCTCGAACCGGTCGCGGCTGCTCTCCTCGTCGTCGGCGCCGCCGTGTATGCGTTTTTGGAGACGGTGCGGGCGGGAATCGACGACAACCTCGTGGCGGCGATTCCCACGGCGCTCGTACTCGTCGCGCTCGGCCGCTGGCCGGAGGCGCCTCTCGCGCCCTTCTACGCGGGTTCGTGGGGGCGTCTCGCCGTCGCATTGGCTGTGAACGTCGCCGCGGCGGTCGCGACGTCCGCGGCGGGGCTCGTCGCGCGCTCGGGGGCGATCGCCGGAGCGATCGCGGGTTTCTTCGTCCTCGCATACGGAGGGTGGGCGGCCTACGGCCTCCTCTGGGCCTTCTTCGCCGCCGCGACGGCCGCGACGAAGTGGGGCTATGCAGCGAAGCGCGATGCCGGCGTCGCGCAGGCGGACCGCGGGCGGCGGGGAGCGGCCCACGTCGCGGCGAACTGCCTCGCGCCGATCGCCTTCCTCGTCCTCGGAGCGCCGGCTGCGGCGTTGGCGGGCGCGCTCGCGGCGGCTCTCGCCGACACCCTGGCCACCGAGGTCGGAACGCTCTTCGGAAAGGATCCCCGTTCTCCGCTCGGCTTCGAGCGCGTGCCGCCGGGGACTCCCGGCGCGGTGTCTTCCGCCGGAACGCTCGCCGCCGTCGGGGGCGCCGCGGTCATCGCGCTCGCCGCCTGTGTGTTCGGGTGGCTGCCGCGCGGGCTCCTCCTGGCCGTCCTCGCCGGAGGTGTCCTGGGAGCATTCGCGGAGAGCCTGCTCCTCGACCTCGGAAGGCGCCGCGGAGTCCGCCTCGATCACGAGTTCGCGAACGCCTTCAGCACGTTCGTGGGCGGCCTCGCCGCGCTCGAGATCGCACTTTCGGTCGAGGCGGGAAGGCTCTTCTGGCCGGGGCAGGCGGGATGAGCGTGTGGCTCCGGCTCGTCCGGCCGTTCACGCTTCTCCCGCCGCTCCTCGGGATTCTCTCGGGCGCGGTGTGCGCCTTCGGTTCGGCTCACAACCCGGACCCGTCGCGCCGGTTGACATGGCCGATCGTGATCACGGTCTTGATCGGCTCGCTCGCCGCCTCGGCGATGAACGCGGCGTCGAACATCGTCAACCAGATCGCCGACCTCGAGATCGACCGCCGGAACAAGCCGGACCGCCCGCTCGTGCGGGAGGAGATCTCGATCGGGGCGGCGTGGGCGGTCGCCGCCGTCCTCTACCTGGTCGCGATCCTTCCAACGTGGCTCGTCGTGCCTTTCCCGTACCACTCCTTCGCCGAAAGGCTCGCCGCGCCGATCCACCTTCACGCCGCCTTCTTCATCTACTCGATCGGCGCGCTGGCGACGTTCGTCTATTCGTTCCCGTCCTTCGGGCGGAGCAAGCGCCACTGGTTCTGGGCGAACTTCACGATCGCGGTCACGCGCGGCGGGCTGCTCAAGGTGGCCGGATGGTCTTTCGTCGCCTCGGTTGTCCTGTGGGAGCCGTGGGCCATCGGCGGCGTCTTCGCGCTGTTCCTGCTCGGCGCGACCTCGACGAAGGACTTCTCCGACATGGAGGGCGACCGCGCCCACGGCGTCGTGACGCTGCCCATCCGCTTTGGCGTCGAGCGCGCGGCGAAGATGATGGCGCCGTTCTTCGTCCTTCCGTGGCTCCTCGTGCCCGTGCTCGCCTGGCTGCCCGACCCGAACCGGCGCGGCGGGCAGCTACTGACCGGAAACCGAACGCTCCTAACCCTCGCGGGCGTCGGGCTCGCCGCGTGGGGGGCGTACACGGCCCGACTCCTACTCCAGAATCCGGAAGAGCTCGCCTCGACCGAGAACCATCCCGCCTGGACTCACATGTATCTGCTCCTCATGGCGGCGCAGGTCGCGTTCGCATTGGCGTATCTGTTCTGACTGCGCTTGTCCTCTCGAGCCCTTCGCCCTTCCTTGTCATCCCGAGCGTTCGCCCTTCCTTGTCATCCCGAGCCCTTCGCTCTCCTGTCATCCCGAGCGAAGCGAGGGATCTGTGTCTCTCTCGACTGCGGCCTTCCGCTCAGGGCAGGCTCCGCGACGGATCTGTCCCCTTGGGGAAAGGAGACCAGATTCCTCGTCGCCTCGCTCCTCGGAATGACAAGAGCGCTTCGCTCCTCGGAATGACAAGAGCGGCTTCCTCCCCGGAATGACAACAGGACTTCGCTCCGCGGATGACCGCCGAAAAGGGACCCCGTCTCCCGGCTTACAATCTCGACGTGGAGCGTGATTCGGCAGCCGTCGTCGACCAGGCCGCGCCGGAGCCGGACGGGCTTCGCGTTCGCTGGCGCGGACTCGCGCTGACGTTCGATGAGGCGACGCTCAACCGGCTCGTCGGCCGTTTCGCCGATCGCATCCCGGACCTCCAGAACCTCGAGGTACACGTGCTGTCGGGCGAGCTGTCCGCGACACTCGTCGTTCACCGCTTCGGCGTCCCGTTGTCCGCGAAGGCGACGCTCTCGCAGCTACGGTTGAAGGACGGCTTCCTCGCGTTCGTCCTCGACAAGGTCCAGGCGCTCTCCTTCATCCCGATCCCCGACCAATTCATCTCCTACCTCGCCCAGAAGGCGCCGCCGGGGCTCTTGACCTACTACGCCGACGACCGGATCATGGTGGTCAACCTCTCGCAGTGGATGCCCCCCGGCATCGACCTCTCCCTCGAGCGGACCGTGTTCGAAGAGGGCGCGCTAACGCTCCAGTTCGGCGACGGCTCCTACGACCTCGAGCCGTTCCTCGCCGAAAGCTAGCCAGTTGGCGGTTCCCGCCGGGACTCGGCTCGGTCCCTACGAGATCCTCGCGCTTCTCGGCTCGGGAGGGATGGGCGAGGTGTACCGGGCCCGGGACGCGAGACTGGGTCGCGAGGTGGCGCTCAAGATCCTGCCGGCGGAGCTCTCTGGCGACGCGGACCGTCTCGCGCGCTTCGAGCGAGAGGCGCGATCCGCCTCAGCCCTGAACCACCCGAGCATCGTGACTGTTTACGAGCTCGGACGGACGGACTCCCTCTCCTACATTTCGATGGAGCTGCTGGAAGGACAGACGCTACGCGAGTTGCTCTCCTCGGGGCCGTCTCCGGTGAAGAAGACTCTCTCGATCGCCTGCCAGGTGGCCGATGGGCTGGCCAGGGCGCACGCCGCAGGGATCGTCCACCGCGACCTGAAGCCCGAAAACGTGATGGTCTCGCGCGATGGATTGGTCAAGATTCTGGATTTCGGCCTTGCCAAATTGACGGAGCCCGAAGGCGGGTCAGGAGGCGAGAGCCGTACCGCGAGTCCGGTCGGCACCGAAGCGGGTGTCGTGCTCGGGACGGTCGGCTATATGTCGCCCGAGCAGGCGGCGGGCAAACCGGTGGACTTTCGCTCCGATCAGTTCTCCTTCGGGTCCCTCCTCTACGAGCTCACCACCGGAACGCGGGCTTTCCAGAAGGCCTCGGCTGTCCAAACGCTCTTCGCGATCATCCAGGACGATCCGAAACCGATCGGCGAGGTGAACCCGCAAACTCCCGCGCCGCTCTCGTGGATCGTCGAGCGGTGCCTCGCCAAGGACCCGGAGGACCGCTACGCCTCGACCCGGGATCTCGCTCACGAACTGCAGACCGTCCGGGACCACCTCTCCGAGATCGGCCGCTCGGAACTGGTCGTTCCGACGCAACGCCCGCTTCGCGGATGGGGCCGTCTCGTTGCCGCGCTCCTTCTGGTCGGGCTCGGTCTGGCTCTCGGGGCGGCCCTCGCGCTTCTGTGGAAGGGCCGTACCGCGTCGCAAGTGCCGGCGATTCGCTACCTGACTCACTCGGGCCGAGACTCGTCTCCGGCCGCGTCACCGGACGGCCGCACCGTTGCTTTCAGCTCCGATCGCGATGGCCAGCGCCGCATCTGGTTGAAGCAGCTTGTAAGCGGCGACGAAGTCTCTCTGACGACGGGCGAAGACGATTTTCCCCGCTTCACCCCGGATGGGTCGGCGATTCTCTTCTCGCGAACCGAAAGCGGTCGGACGGCTCTCTATCGAATGGCCTCGGTCGGCGGAGAGCCACGTAAACTGGTGGACAACGTGATCTCCGGCGACTGGTCTCCAGACGGCCGGCAGGTCGCTTTCCTGCGCTGGAAAGTGTCGGGAGGAGTCACGAGCGCGGCGATCGGGATCGCCGCCGCCGACGGGGGCGGAGCTCGCGAGATCGCCCGATTCGACAACATCACACTGATGCACCCCCGATGGTCTCCGGACGGCAGGTCGATCGCTGCGATCGAGACTCCGCTCCAGGGCGGGGGGATTCCGTCCTCGGTGTTCGTCGTCGGCTTCGACGGTAAGGAAAAACGCGCCGTTTCTCCTCCGGGCGCGGTGGGCCAGCTCTCTGCGGCGGTCTGGGCGAATGGGGCAACCGAGCTCATCTACTCCCGGTCCGAGTCGGTTGCGGGGAGCCTGACGGCAAGCACAGCCCGCGTGTTTCGCCAGAACATCCGGTCGAACGCCGCCCGGATGATCCTCTGGAGCCCGATCAACAGCGTCACTCTCGACATCCTGGGCCCGGGACGTCTCGTATTCGACGCGGGCTCGCCACGAGAAAATCTCCGCGAGGTCTCACTCGGAGGGAAAACATCGGGTGCGGAGTACAAGTGGCTGACGCGCGGCAACAGCACCGACCGGCAACCCGCTTATTCTCCGGACGGGGAGTGGGTCGCCTTTTCCTCCGATCGCACCGGCAATCTGGACCTCTGGGCCGTCTCGACGAAATCGGGCGCCCTTCGCCGTTTGACACATGACGCGGCGGACGACTGGGACCCCGGATTCATGCCCGACGGCCGGCTACTCTGGAGCTCCAATCGCACCGGCCATTTCGAGATCTGGATCGCCGGGGCAGACGGCAGCGGGGCAAAGCAGTTGACGAGAGACGGCGTGGGCGCGCAAAACCCGACTGCCACGCCCGATGGAGTCTGGATCGTCTACAGCTCCGGAAACCTCGCTCACGCGGGTGTGTGGAAGATCCGTCCGGACGGTTCGCAGGCGAGGAGGCTCGTCGCCGGCACGATCTTCATCCCCGAAGTGTCCCCGGACGGCAAGTACGTCGCGTATGGGATCAACCGGAGAGCGCCGCTCGCCACCCTTCGAGTCGCCACCGTCGCCGACGGCAGAGACGTTCCCTTTGCGATCCGAGTCGGAAGCCAGGGCCGAGGACGTTCGATCTTTACAGCCGGCCGTTCCCGATGGATGCCCGACGGAAAAACGATCGCTTTCACCGGCCAGGACCAGGCCGGCCTCTTCGGAATCTTCGTACAGGATTTCGTGCCGGGAGAGGATACGACCCATACCCGCCGGGCCCTGGTCGGCTTTGATCGGGAAACGGCGGCTGAATCCTTCGGCATCTCCCCGGACGGGAGCCGCGTGACTCTTGCGGGCTGGGAGCAGCTCTTCAGCATCCTGGTGGCGGAGGGAGTCCCCGACGTCTCACCGCCGAGGCGTCCACGATGACCCTCTCTTCGGGCGCCGTCCGGTGGGAGCAGATCTCGAGCCTGGTCGTCGCAGAGTGCGTTCCGGGAGTCGATCCGCCGCGCCCGGTCCGATAGCCGTCTTTTGAGAAGGATCCTCTTCGCTCTCGCGCTTATTGCCGCGACGATCGTTCTTCTCCTCGTCCTCCTCGTCGCGTCGACGTTCCCGAAGGAGAGCGGTCGCGTTCGCGTCGCGGGCCTTTCGGCGCCGGTGACGATCGAGACCGACGCGCACGGCGTCCCGACGATCCGCGCGGCGAGCGCTTCCGACGCTCTCTTCGGTCTCGGGTACGTCCATGCACGGGACCGGCTCTGGCAGATCGAATACCAGCGTAGGGTCGGAGCCGGCCGGCTGGCCGAGATCCTCGGGCCCCGGCTCGTCGAGACCGATCGCTTCCTGCGAACGATCGGCTTCCGCCGCGCCGCGCTCTCGGCGTGGGAGACCCTTTCCGGGGAGACCCGCGCTTCCGTACAAGCGTACGTGCGCGGCTTGAACGCGTTCCTCGCGTCTTCCTCGGCGCGCCCGATCGAGTTCCGGATCCTGCGCATCCGGCCGGAGTCCTTCGACGCTGTGGACGGCATCGTCTGGGCGAAGCTCATGGCGTGGGACCTCGCCGGCAACGCGCGCAACGAGATCCGCAGGTCGGGCTTCGTGGCGGCCGTGGGGGAGAGGCGAGCCGCGGAGCTCCTTCCGCCGGTCCCCGCGACGCCGACAATCCTGGAGGACGGCGAATGGCGAACAGATTTCCCTCTCCCCGCGGCGCGGGGAGAGGGTCAGGGTGAGGGGAGAACATCCGCCACAGTCCTCCCCTCGTCATACCTCGCCCGCCTCGATCGCTCCTTCGCAATCTCCGGCGCTCGCGACCCCGACGACTCGGGCCTCGGCAGCAACTCGTGGGTCCTCGCGGGCTCGCGCACGATCTCCGGCCGTCCGATCCTCGCGAACGATCCCCACCTCGCGCTTCGCGCCCCGTCGGTCTGGTACGTCGCGCGCCTCGCCGCCCCGGGGTACTCGGTCTCCGGCGCGACTCTGCCGGGACTGCCCGGTGTCGTCATCGGCCGCAACGCGCAGATCGCGTGGGCGCTGACGAGCCTCGAGCCGGACGTCCAGGACCTCTTCATCGAGGACGTCGACCCGGCGGACCCGGCGCGCTACCGGTGGCGCGGCGAGTGGAGGACGTTCGAGACGCGGCGGGAGACGATTCGCGTGCGCGGCGGCGCCGACGTTCCGGTCGAGGTGCGGAGCTCGGTCCACGGCCCGATCGTGAGCGACGT
>JBKJVY010000057.1:0-2676 GCA_046717185.1 Thermoanaerobaculia bacterium | reverse complement strand
AGGCGGTGCAGCCGGGGGTGACGACCGAGGAGCTTGACGAGATCGCCGCCCGGGAGATCCGCCGCCGGGGCGCCCGACCGGCCTTCCTCGGCTACCGCGGGTTTCCGAAGACGATCTGCACGTCGGTTAACGACGAGGTCGTGCACGGCATCCCGGCGAAGCGGGCTCTGAAAGAGGGGGACATCGTCGGGATCGACTGCGGAGCCGTCGTCGAGGGGTACTACGGCGATGCCGCGCGCACGTTGCCGGTGGGCCGGATCGACCCGGTCCGGAGGAAGCTCCTCGAAGCGACCCGCGAGGCTCTTGCGGCCGGAATCGCGGCCGCGCGGCCCGGCGCCCGGGTCTCCGACATCGGAGCGGCCGTGGAAGCAATCGGCGTCGCGAACGGTTATGGCGTGGTCCGGGAGTTCGTCGGTCATGGGGTGGGAACGGCCCTCCACGAGGAGCCGCAGGTCCCGAATTACGGTCCGGCGGGACGGGGGAGCACGCTGCAGTCCGGCATGGTCCTCGCGATCGAGCCAATGTTCAACCTCGGCACCGGCGAGGTCACGGTAGACCGGGACGGGTGGACCGTTCGAACCCGGGACCGCAGTGCGTCGGCGCACTTCGAGTACACGGTGGCGATCGGAACCGCGGGCGCGGTCGTCCTGGGCACTGGCCAGCTCGGGGCGCGCACCGGATCGCGGGAGGCGGCGGCGGTCCCGGCATGACGAAGGAAGATGCGATCGAGGTCATGGCAACGGTCGTCGAACCGCTGCCGAATGCGATGTTCAAAGTGGAGCTGGAGAACAAACACCAGGTGCTCGCGCACATCTCGGGGAAAATGCGGAAAAACTTCATCCGGATACTTCCGGGCGACAAGGTCCTCGTGGAGCTCTCTCCCTACGACTTGACGCGCGGAAGAATCATTTATCGGTACAAGTAGAACGTTCGGAGCGAATCGTGAAAGTCAGGGCGTCAGTAAAGAAAATCTGTGTGAAGTGCAAGATCGTGCGAAGGAACGGCATCGTCCGGGTGATCTGCTCGATTCCCAAGCACAAGCAGAGACAGGGGTAACACATGGCGCGAATCGCCGGGGTTGATTTGCCTCTCAACAAGAGGGTCGAGATCGGCCTGACTTACATCTACGGAATCGGACGCTCCAAGGCGAACGTCATCCTGGAGAAAGCGGACGTCCGTCCGGATACGCACGTCAAGAACCTTTCCGAGGATGAGGTCGTCCGAATCCGCAAGGTCGTCACCGACGACGTCAAGGTCGAGGGAGATTTGCGCCGCGATATCTCCGTCGACATCAAGCGGCTGATGGACATCGGCTGCTACCGGGGGATGCGCCACCGCCGCAACCTCCCGGTGCGCGGGCAGCGCACGCACACGAACGCGAGGACCCGCAAGGGACCGCGCCGCCAGACCATCGCCGGCAAGAAGAAGGCGACCAAGAAATAAAAGTCGCGGGTCTGATCGGGTCTGATCCCGCAGGGGTCAGATCCGAGGCCCTGACGGATGAGCGACTAGATCGGAAACGAGAGGAACCATGGCAGAAGCACCCGCGGTATCGGCAACTCCGGAAAAGACCCCGACCAAGAAGGGCGGCCGGAAGCCGCGTAGCGGCAAGAGGGAGAAGAAGAGCATCCCGCACGCGGTCGCGACCGTGCAGGCCTCGTTCAACAACACGATCATCGCGATCGCGGACCAGGAGGGCAACATGCTCGCCTGGTCATCGGCCGGCCGCATCGGGTTCAAAGGCTCGCGAAAGGGAACGCCCTTCGCGGCCCAGCTCGCCGCGGCCAACTGCGCCGAGCACGCGAAGGAGCACGGCGTGCGCTCGGTGGACGTGCGGGTGACCGGGCCGGGCGCGGGGCGCGAGTCGGCCATCCGCGCGCTGCAGGCGAACGGGATCGACATCAAGTCGATCAAGGACACGACGCCGATTCCGCACAACGGCTGCCGCCCCAGGAAGCGTCGGCGCGTTTGAGATATGGGGTCTGATCCCGAAGGGGTCAGATCCCTCTTCATCCGTCCGTAAACCGGCTCCTCGATTCCAGCCGGGAGGAAGGACGTAAAACAAAAAAGAGGGATCGAGGAGGTTTTCTTTTTGGCCCGTTACACCGAATCGGTTTGCCGGCTCTGCCGGCGCGAAGGGATGAAGCTGTTCCTGAAGGGGGACCGCTGCTTCAAGGACAAGTGCGCCATCGAGAGGCGCAACTACCCGCCCGGCCAGCACGGGCGGCGTCGGAGCAAGCTCCTCGGATACGGAATCCAGCTTCGAGAGAAGCAGAAGGTCAAGCGGATCTACGGTTTACTCGAGCGTCCGTTCCGGCTCACGTTTCAGCGCGCGGAACGACGCAAGGGCATCACCGGAGCGAACCTCCTGCAGGAGCTCGAGCGACGGCTCGACAACGTCGTGTACTCGCTCGGCTTCGCGGCATCGCGGGCCCAGGCGCGACAGCTCGTCCGCCACGGGCACGTGACCGTCAACCGCCGGAAGGTGACGATCCCGTCCTTCCGCGTTTCCAAGGGATACGTCGTCACGATCAAGGACAAGAGTCGCTCGAACGAGCAGATCAAAGCTTCGGTCGAAACCGCGCGTGCCCGCGGCGTGCCGGCCTGGCTCGACCTCTCGCCGGAGACGTTCAGTGGAACGGTCCTCGAGCTGCCGAACCGGGAAGACATCAAGCT
>JBKJVY010000056.1:0-13228 GCA_046717185.1 Thermoanaerobaculia bacterium | reverse complement strand
CTCGACTTCGACGAGCTCCTGATCGGACGCGAGGTCCCCGAGTTCATCGGGGTCGGAATGCCGGTGTCGGGGTTCCGCGTCTCGTCGCCCGACGCCTTCCTGAACACCGAGGTGTCACGGCTTCACGCGAAGCTCGTGCGGCGGCAGGCGAGCGACGGCCCTCACTACCTGCTCGTGGACATGCGCTCAACCTGCGGGACGTACCTGAACGGCGATCCGGTGCCCAAGCCCGACGACCTCGCGGGCGTGTCCGAAGAGGACTGCGCGCAGCCGCTCCTCTCCGGCGACTTCTTCTCGCTCGGGCCGTCTTCCGTGAACCTGTTCCTCTTCTTCCAGAAGTGAACGGTCCGGGGCGACCCGGGAACAGAGCAGCAGTTCTCGTCGGCGGGGCGGCTTCGTTCGTCGCCGGGGTGTACCTTGTCGAGGCGATCCGGCCCGCCCTCCTCTTCGACCCGGACCCCGGCTGGCTCGTCCCGCGGTTTCTCCTCTGGATCGGGCTCTTTTCTGCGACGGCGGCGGCCGGCACGCTCGCGGCGGCCCTCTTCTTTCTCTGGAGCCGCAGCCGCTTCTCCCCCGAATCCCCGCAGCCGCTTCCGTTTCGGCCCGCGGCGATCGTCCTTCTCGCCGTCGTCGCGCTCGGCGCGGGCGCGCTCTTCCGGTTTGCGTGGCTCGATACGCTTCCTGCCCCCTTGTGGCTCGACGACGTTTCGATGATCGAGCCCGCGCTCGCCCTCGAGGGAAGGTGGCGTGATTTCCGGAACTCGATCCGGCCGGCGCCCTACGGCGTCGCGAAGCCGTACGGGAGCGTCGGGGTCCTCTATCTGGAGATCTATCGGATCTCGCTGGAGCTCGCCGGCACGACGGTTTTCGGCGTGCGCCTGCCCTCCGCGCTCGCCGGGGCAGTCTCGGTGGGGACTTCCATGCTGCTCGGCCGCGCTCTCCTCCCGCGAGGCGGCGGCGCCCTCGCCGGGCTCGCGCTCGCCGGGATGCGGTGGAGCCTCATCCTGTCCCGCTGGGGCTGGGTCGCGATCGTGTTGGCTCCGATCCTGGACGTGGCGGCTCTCCTCCTCTTCGCCGCCCGCCGCCGTCGCCGCCTCGCTCTCGCCGCGGCCGCGGGCCTCGTCGCGGGGATCTCCACGCACGTCTACCTCGCGGCGTGGGTCGGGTCGGCGGCGCTCTTTCTGATCGCGGCGTGGCCGGGCGAATCCGAGGAGGGCCGAGCGTGGCGGCCCGCTCTCGCAGTTTCCTTCGCCCTCGCTTTCGGCCTCGCGACGGCGCCGATCTTTCTGCTTCGCGAGGGAAGGGCCTTCCCCTACTTCGCGCGCGCTTCGGACCAGAACGTCGCTCTCGAAGTGCGGCGGTCCCGATCGCCGCTTCCGCTCGCGGGCGCCGCGGCCGATGCGCTCGCCGCGCCGTGGTTCCTTCCGGATCCGACGGCGCGCCACGACCTTCCGGGCCGCTCGCGCCTTGGCTGGATCGGCGGCTCTCTGGCGGCCGTCGCTCTCGCGTTCGCCGTCCTGCGCCCCCGCCGCGAGCTCTCGGCCTTTCTGCTGGCGCACGGAGTCGCCGCCTTTGCGGCGTCGGTCGTCGGCGGACGGGCCACCGCCCCGAATGGCTTTCGCTTCGCCTACCTCGCCGACGTCGCCGCCGTCGCGGTCGCGGGGGGAGCGCTTCTCGTGCTCGCGATGGCGCCCTCGTCGCGGCGGCGCGCGGCGGCGCTGGCGCTGACGGGGGCGATTGCCGTCGCTTCGGTTGCGGGCGCGCGCGACGCGATCGTGCGCTGGGCCGGCTCCCGGACGACGTTCGACGACTTCTGGGGTCACGACACGCTCCTCGCCCGGGCGGCGGCCCGGTGGGACTCCTACGGGACGGTGGATCTCGACCCGACCCTCGGGACGAACACGCTCACGATCGCCGGGGTGAGGCGCTATGGGTTGGACCCGCGCCGGGAAACGGGAGACGGGAAACGGGAAACGCCGGGAACTGCAGGCCGGCAAATCCGGATCGTGCCGCCCGGGAGTGCTCCCCGAGCGGGCGAGCGCTTCGTGGAGCGGGTTGGCGACCCCTGGGGCAGGGAATGGGCGTGGGTCTACGCCCGGAGCCGACGATGAGGCCGCCGGCTCGATTCCCGTTCCGTTTTCCGTTTTCTGGCTACTGGTTCAGGTAGCCCCACTCCCGCAGGCGCGTGACCGCGTACTGCCCGTACTCGCCCTGGCCCTGGGTGGCCTGCGCGACTTTCGCGTATTGCTCGGCGGCGGTCTTCCGGTCGCCCGTGTCTTCGAACGTGCGCCCGGCAAAATACGCAACGAGGTATGTGTCCGGCACGAGCCGCTCCGCCGCGCGCAGCTGCTCGATCCCCTCCCGATAATCGCGAAGCCGCCAGTTCGCCGCGCCGTTGACGAGCCGCCCGTAAAAGAGCTGCGGGTTGAGCGAGTTCGCGCGGTCGGAAACCTGCTCGGAGCGGCCGTAGTCTCCGAGGTCGTAAAGCGTGTCGCCCCAGAGGGCATTCAGGATCGGGGAATTGGGAACCATCGAAACGGCACGCTCGAACCGATCTGACGCTTCGCGGGTCCGGCGGTTGCGTGCGAGCTCCCTGGCCTCGTCGGCGAGCGCGAAGGCCGGGGCCTCCTCCTTGAGCGGCCCGACCGCGCGCTGGAAGTCGGACGTCTGTGGCGGGCGATTCTGCGCTTCGACCCCGACGCCGCTCGCGAGCCGCTGCTGTGCCGTCGCGATGCGCTCCGAAGTCATGGGGTGGCTCGCGAACAGGTTCTCGAACTTCGACGGGTCGCGCTGGGCCGCCGCGGCGAGGATCCTCATCGTCTCGACGAAAGCGCGCGGGTTGTACCCGGCTGCCGTCATGTACTTGAACCCGAGCTCGTCGGCCTGCCGCTCCTGGTCTCTCGAGTACTTCGTCGTCAGGAGCGCCGCGCCGACCTGCCCCGCGAGCGCGATCGCGCCGGCGCCCGGCACCCCCTGCGTCTGGAGCACCGCTCCGCCGACGTTCAGGAGGAGCCCGAGGAGCTGGCTGCGGCTCGCGGAGACGACGGAGTGCCGGGCCGTGACGTGTCCGATCTCGTGTCCGAGCACGGAGGCGAGCTGGTCCTCCGACTCCATCTTGGAGATCAGGCCCCGCGTGATCGAAAGCTTGCCCCCCGGGAGCGCGTACGCGTTCGGCTCGTTCGAGTCGACGACGTTGAACTCCCACGGCAGGTTCGGCCGCTCGGAGCTCCGCGCCATCTTCATTCCGACGCGCGTGACCAGGTTCTGAACGTCGCGGTGCGGGATCTCGCCCTCCGACAGCTGGGTCGTGATGGGGTAGTACGCCTTTCCGAGCTCCAGCTCCTGCGGCTCGGACATGAGCACCATCTGGGACTTCCCGGTGACCGGGTTCGTCGCGCACCCGGCGAGGGCGAGAGCTGCGACAAACGCGACAAACGCTGTCGCGGCGAGCTTTGCGGGGAACCGTCTCATGAGACCTCCTCCCGGGCGAGGCCCGGTACCCCACGGAGTAACAATTTCCGTGCCGGAAGGTCTCGAAGCTCTAGGCGACGGGAGCGGTGTCGGTGCGGGGCGCCGCGACGGCGCGTGCGAGTATTTCTTCCTCGACGTCGAAAGCGGACGCGCGGACCTCCTGGAAGCCGCCGCGCGCATCCCAGATGCCCATCGTGCGGAGCGGCGGCCGGTAGATGTGGAGCGACACCGCCCGCGTTCGGGGGAGCAGTCGGTGGAGAACGGTGGGGCCGGTCTCCGACAGGTCCCCCTCCGGGCGGACCCGCGAGTCGGCGAGTTGCGGCAGCTCCTTCGGAACGCTGAACCGCTCTTCCAGAATCGTCCCGGAGAGAATCGCCATCCCGCCGAGTACGCCCCGGTGATCGTGGATCGGGGTGATCTGACCCGCCTCCCACCCGATCACCATCACCTCCCAGTCCTCCCAGAGGAGGACCGGGTGCCGCACGTAGTGCCCGGAGTCGAATCGGACGCGCTCGAGGTAGCGGTCGGCCTCCGCTGCCAGACACTGCGTGAGGCCAGCGGGGGTCGGCCGTTCCGGGCCGACGCACTTCTCGTGAAGGATCTCGCGCACGATCTCCGCGAAGTTCATGCGCTGATTTTATCGCCGCGAGTTGTCCGGTGTCAGCTATCATCCCCGGCCCAGTGAGGATCGCGGTGGTCCCCGGCGACGGGATCGGTGTGGACGTCACGCGCGAAGCCGTCAAGGTCCTCGAGGCGGTCGGCCGCCTGCGCTCCTTTCCGGTCGAGCTCGCGCACTTTCCGTGGAGCGCCGACCACTACCTCACGACCGGTGAAACGATCCCTCCGGGCGCCTTCGAAGACCTCTCCCGTAACTACGACGCGGTGTTCATGGGGGCCTTCGGCGATCCGCGCGTGCCCGACATGAAGCACGCGGCGGACATCCTCCTCGGCGCCCGCTTCGCCCTCGACCTCTACGTCAACTACCGACCGGTCCGGTGCCTCGACGACCGGTTGAGCCCGCTGAAAAGTTTCTCCGCGGCCGACATCGACTTCGTCGTCTTCCGCGAGAACACCGAGGGGGCCTACGTCGGGGCGGGCGGGAATTTCAAGAAGGGCACCACCGACGAGGTGGCGATCCAGGAGGATATCTCCACGCGAAAGGGCGTCGAGAGGATCGTGCGCCATGCCTTCGAGTTTGCTCGGGCCCGCGGTCGCAAACGCGTCGTGATGTCCGACAAGTCGAACGCAATGCGGTTCACCGGCGACCTCTGGCAGCGCGTCTTTGCCGAAGTCGCGCGGGAGTACCCCGACGTCCAGTCGTCTCACCTCTACATCGACGCGCTCTGCATGCAGATGGTGAAGGACCCCCGACAGTTCGACGTGATCGTGACCAGCAACCTGTTCGGCGACATCGCCACGGACCTGGGGGCGGCGCTCCAGGGCGGGCTCGGAATGGCCGCGTCCGGCAACCTCCACCCGGGACGGGTCTCGATGTTCGAGCCGGTCCATGGATCCGCGCCGAAGTACGCGGGGACCGGCCGAGCCAACCCCTTCGGGGCCATCCTGACGGCGGGCCTGCTCCTCGAGCACCTCGGCCACGTCGCGGAAGCTGGTGCTGTCGAGAGGGCGGTCGCCGCCTGCGTCCGGGAGGGGCAATGCACGGCCGACGTGGGAGGGACGCTGTCGACGTCGGTGGCGGGGGACGCCGTTTGCGGACGACTCCGATTCGAGGAGTAGTCGAAAACTGTCCGGCTTGGTACAATTCCCGCCCTAAACCAGAAGGAGATAAGGCATGGGAATTCTGAATCGCCGTTCGATCGGCATCGTGTGTGTCGCCGTGTTTGCGCTCGCCCTCTTTGCTTCGCCGGCCGCTGCCGCGAAGGGCAAGAACTTCCAGGACTCCGACGATGCGAAAGAGGCCAACGAGCCCGCCAAGTTCCTGCCGGACTACGACAAGCTCACCAAGGGCAAAGACGCCGACTGGGTGTACTTCCCCGACGGGAGCCTGAAGAAGTACCGGACCGTCGAGGTCAAGGAATTCGTCGAGAACGGGAAGGGCCGGGAAAGCCGCCGTGCCGCTGAGGCGGGCAAGGAGTACATGGAGCAGTGGCTCGAGAAGGCCGGTTACAAGCTGGCCGAGAAGGGCGCCGAGCTCGTCGTCGAGGGGAACGTTTTCAACGCCTGGGAGCCGGGCACCGGCGCCCGGATCTGGGGCGGGTGGATGGCGAACCCGGGCGTAGGGCTCGAGATCGTCGCCAAGGACTCGAGCGGGAAAGTCGTCGGCGAGATCCGACACAAGTCGCGCGGCTCCACGATCGACGACGCCGTCGAGAACGCCCTGGAAGAGGTCGCCCAGGCGATCTCGGACGGACGCTAGGCCCCCCGGGCCGACCGGCTCCGGGTCGATCAAAACACTCTCCCTCAGTCACTTGTCGAAAGTGGGCTCCCGGGTTCCGGGGGCCCGCCTTTTGCTGCTCCCTCCCGTGGTAGCGTAATTTTCGACGCCCGAGGAGAAACCAAGATTTCAGACCCCAACCAGGCCGTCACCCTTCCCGATGCGGGCTTCACTGCCCTTTTCGGCATCGCGGACGAGAACCTGAGGGCCATCGAAGAGGCTTTCGGGGTGAGGCTCGCCGCGCGAGGCAACGAGGTCTCGGTCATCGGGGAAGGCCCCGGCGAGGACCGGGCGCGCAAACTCTTGAACGGGTTCTCGGAGCTTGCCACGCGGGGCTATCCGCTGAAGGGCAGCGACGTCCGGACCGCGATCCGCGTGCTCAAGGAGGACCCTGCAGCCTCCCTCGTGGAGTTCTTCACCGAGAGCCCGTTCGGTCCGTCCCTGCGTTCGGTCGTCTCGGCGCGAAACACGAAGCAGCGCCTCTACGTGCAGACGATCGACAAGGACGACCTTGTCTTCGCGATCGGGCCGGCGGGGACCGGGAAGACTTATCTCGCGGTGGCGATGGCCGCGGCGGCGCTGCTGGAGAAGAAAGTCAAACGAATCGTGCTCGCCCGTCCCGCCGTGGAAGCGGGCGAGCGCTTGGGCTTCCTGCCGGGCGACATGGTCGAGAAAGTGAACCCTTACCTTCGGCCGCTCTACGACGCGCTCTACGACATCCTGGGTTACGAGAGGACCGCGAAGCTCCTCGAGCGCGGAGTGATCGAGATCGCTCCGATCGCCTTCATGCGCGGGAGGACCCTGAACGACGCCTTCATCATCCTCGACGAAGCGCAAAACACGACGTCCGAGCAGATGAAGATGTTTCTCACCCGGATCGGTTTCGGCTCCAAAGCCGTCGTGACGGGCGACATCACGCAGGTGGACCTGCCCCAGGGCAAGACGTCGGGACTGCGGGAAGCGCACCAGATCCTCGCCTCTGTCGAGGGAATCCGGTTCGTGCTGTTCGACGAGCGCGACGTCGTCCGGCACCCGCTCGTGCAGTCGATCATCTCCGCATACGACCTGCTCGACCGGGAGCGCGAGGCTTCGTTCGCGCGGCCAGCCTCCGGCCGGTAAGAGGTGGCGAAGCCAACGACTTTCCGCCGCAAGCGCGTCACCGCGCGGGAGACCGGCGCCGAGCGTCCGATCCGGCCTTACCAGCGCCCGGTCTTCTGGGGAACGCTCTACGTACTCGTCACCACGCTGTCGTTCGCGCCGACTCTCACGTTTCGCACGGCGCCCGTGCGCGCCGGCTCCATCGCCACGCGGGACGTCGTCGCTCCCCGCGATCTGATCGTCCCCGACCCGGACGCAACGATCCGGCGCAAAGCCGAGGCCGCGGCGGAGGTCCTGCCGGTTTACGACTTCGACGCCGCCGCCCCGAGTCACTTCGAGCAGGCGATCCGCGATTCCTTCTCACGGGCGCGGGCGGCCGCGGCCCGCGCCGGGTCTCGTGGCGAGGTGACCCAGGAAGTCCGCGACGCTTTCCAGTTTCCGATCGGTGACGAGGCGCTCGGTGCGCTCGCCCGCGTCGGTTTCACTCCGGCTTTGGAGAACCGGCTCGTCGCGATCGGCCTCGAGCTCTATCAAAAGGCGATCGTCGACAACCGCGAGCTCTATCTCGAGCAGCGCCGGGGCATCCTGGTTCGGGACACCTCCACGGGGCGGGAGCAGCGCCGGCGCGAGGACCCGTCCGCGATCGAGTACTCATCCGAGGCGAAAGCCGAGGTCGCACTGCGGCTCGCGGACAGCCCGCTGGGGCCGGACGAGGTCGGGGAGGTCGCGGCTTTCCTCGCGGCCTCGCTGCGGCCGAACTTGTCTTTGAACGCCGCCGAGACGGCGAAGCGCCGCGAAGAGGCGTCCCGGGCGGTCGAAAGCGTGTTCACGAAAATCCCGCGCGGAAAGATGATCGTCCGGAAGGGAGACGAGATCACGGCGCTCACGTCGGCATGGGTCGCGGCAGTGCGCGCGTCGGTCTCCGACCCGTCCTCCTGGGTCAAGGTCGCCGGGATCCTGATCCTCCAGACGCTCGCGGCGGTGGTGTTCTGGCTCGATGCCCGAAGGTACGTCCGGCGAAAGCGCGAGCGGCCGCCCGAGACCATTTTCGCTTCCCTCGCGTGCGCGGGCATTCTGTTCGCCCTCCTGACTCGGGGATTTTTCCACCTCGCGCAAGGCTTCTCGTCGAGCTTCGAGGGGGCTGCGACGGCCGCGGCGACGTACTACGCGATCCCCTTCGCCGCCGGACCGATCGTTGCGAGCCTCATCGCCGGCATGGGTCCCGCTCTGCTGTTCGCGGCGGCCAGCGCCGTCGGGGCCGGGGTTCTCATGGGGCAGAGCTTCCCGTTTGCTCTCTTTGCGCTCGTTGGCGCTCTCGCCGGGATCTTCGCGATCGGAAAGGTGCGCGCGCGCAGCGTCCTTCTCGCGATGGGCGGGTTCGTCGCGGCGGCAAACGTCCTCTCGATCACTGCCATCCAGTTCTTGAGCGCGGAGCGGCTGCGATGGAGCTTCTCGCTCGACGTTCTCGGAGGGCTCGTCGGAGGGTTGCTCGTATCCGCGACGGTCGGCCTCCTGCTGCCGGTCTTCGAGCACTTCTTCCACGTCACGACCGACATCCGCCTGCTCGAGTTGTCGAATCAGAACCTCCCGCTCCTGCGCTCGCTCGCCCTCGAAGCGCCCGGCACGTACCAGCACTCGCTCATGGTCGGGCACCTCGCGGAGGCCGCGGCGGAGGCGGTCAGCGCGGATCCGCTCCTCGCGCGCGTCTCCGGCTACTACCACGACATCGGAAAGACGCGGATGCCCGCCTATTTCATCGAGAACCAGTCGAAGGGATTGAACCGCCACGACCGGCTGGAGCCTTCGATGAGCGCTCTCATCATTGCCGCGCACGTCAAAGAAGGACTCGAGCTCGCGAAGAAGGCGCGCCTGCCGGAGCCGATCGTCGCCGCGATCCGGGAGCACCACGGCACCAAACTGATTCGGTACTTCTACCAGAAGGCGCTCACGAAGTCGGAGCCGGGCGCGAGCCCCGTCCAGGAGACCGAGTACCGCCATCCCGGCCCGAAGCCCGGGACGCGCATCACCGGAATTCTCATGATCGCCGACGCGGTCGAGGCGGCTTCGCGGACGCTCATCGAGCCGACGCCCCCCAAGATCCGCGCGATGATCCAGACCATCGTGGACGACTGTCTCCGCGACGGCCAGTTCGACGAATGCGACCTCACGATGCGCGACCTCGCGCAGATCGTGGACGCGCTCGAGCGCAGCGTCACGACGATCTTTCACCACCGCATCGATTACCCGGGCTTCGACTTCAATCCGGAGCGCACCCGGCGCAAGGCGGAAACTGGTCCGGTGTCTGCCGCGGCGGGCGCGGGCGCGGGCGCGCGGCCGACTGGTCCCCGGCCGGCGTAGATTGCGTGATGCTCCCAGCGGGGAGACGGGCAACCTGATGGAAATCGAAATCCGGTCGAGCGCTTCGAAGGGGCCGCCGCGCGCGCGCGTGCGGCGGCTGCTCGGCCGCGCCAACCGTGCCACGGGGAATCGCGCGCGCGAGGTTTCGGTGCTCTTCTGCGGAGACCGGCTCATCGCGGGGCTCAATCGCCGCTGGCGTGGGAAGGACCGGCCCACCGACGTGCTCGCGTTCCCGGCGGAGGCGGTCGCGGCCGGATTCCTGGGCGACATCGTGATCTCGATCCCGTACGCGACCCGGCAGGCCCGGCGTCGCGGCGAGTCGCGCGCGCGAGAAGTCGACCGACTGCTTCTGCACGGATACCTCCACCTGCTCGGCTACGATCACGAGACGGATCGGGGCGAGATGGAAGCGCTCGAGGCGCGCCTGCGGAAGAGGTTCGGAATCGCCGAGAAGCTGGAGAGCCTCGGATGATCGCCTTCCTCGCGTCCGGTTTCTGCTACCTCGCGTTCCTCCTGTTCGAGAGCTTCGCGATCGGGCTCGACCGCATCTCGTCGATCAAGCTGCGCGGGCTTCTCGAGGAGCACCCCGATCGGGCGCGCATCCTCTCGGGCCCCGGAGAGATGGAGATTATTCGGACGACGACAAAGGTCCTCGTCCAGGCGCTCCTGCTCGCGGGTCTCCTCACAGTCGTCTCGGGCTTCCACCAGGTCGGCATCGAGCCGGCATGGGCCTGGGGAGGTGGAGTTTTCCTCGTCGGTTGGCTCGCGTCCGAGGTCGTGCTTCTCCGGTCCGGCGCGTCCGCCGACTCGGAGAGAACAGTCGCGCGCCTCCTTCCCGTGGTGACGGGCGCATCGTGGCTGCTCGCTCCGCTCGCGATCCCGGTGCGGAAGATCCTGGACGGCCGCGCCGCGGCAGCTCCGGAGACGAGTCCGGCGACCGAAGAAGAGGTCCAGGCGTACATCGACGTCGGGCGGCAGGAGGGAATCCTCGAGAAGGAGGAGGAAAAGCTCCTGATGTCGATCGTCGATTTCGGAGACACGCGGGTGCGGGAAGTGATGACCCCGCGAACCGACATCGTCTGGATCGACGTCGCCTCCTCCCTCACGGTACTCGCGGACCTGTTCGTCGAGTCGAAGTACTCGCGCATCCCCGTGGTGCGCGGCTCGATCGACACGATCGTCGGGATCCTCCACGTCAAGGACACGCTGCAATCCATCCGCGCGGGCGGGTCCCGACCGATCGCCGAGCTCGTCCGCGAGGCGTACTTCGTCCCGGAGACGAAAAAGGTCTCGGAGCTGCTGCGCGAGTTCCAGAGGCGCCACCTCTGGATGGCAATCGTGGTGGACGAGTACGGCGGCGTCTCGGGGCTCGCCACCGTCGAAGACCTCCTCGAGGAGATCGTCGGCGAGATCTCCGACGAACACGAAGACGAGCGCGAGGAGGTCACGCGCGCCGGGGAGCAGGTGTACTCGGTGTCGGGCAAAGCCAACGTCGGTCGCATCCGGGAGCTTTTCGGCCGCGGACCGGAGGAGGAGGAGTTCTCCACTCTGGGCGGCTTTCTCGCGGCGCGTCTCGGTCACATTCCCCGGCCCGGGGAGACGCACCGGGAAGGGGACCTCCTCTTCACCGTCGAGGAGGCGGACCGGCGGCGGGTGCATCGCGTGCGCGTCGAGTCCGACACGGTATCCGTGCCGAACGAATCTTGAGCCGGTCTTGACGGACTCCGAGCCTCCGGCTCCCGGTTCTTTCCGCGCGGGCGAGGTGGCTGTTGTCGGCCGCCCGAACGCGGGCAAGTCCACCCTCGTCAACCGCCTCGTCGGGGAGAAGGTCGCGATCGTCTCCGACAAGCCGCAGACGACGCGCAAGCGCATCCTCGGGGTCGCGAGACGTCCGGGCGTCGAGATGGCGCTCGTCGACACGCCGGGCATTCACCGCCCGGAACACCGCATGAACGCCGCGATGGTCCGGGACGCGAGCGACGCGCTCTCGACTGCGGACCTCGTGCTCCTCGTCGTGGACGCCGCGGAGGAGGGGAGAGAGGGCCGCGTGATCGAGCTCCTTGCGCGGGCGGGGACGCCGGCGATCCTCGCCCTCAACAAGATCGACCTCGTCCGGAAGCAGCGGCTACTCCCGATGATCGCCGACTTCGCGTCGCGCCACCCGTTTCGGGAGATCGTCCCGATCTCGGCGAAGACGGGGGACGGTCTGGACCGGCTCGCGGACGTTCTCGCGGCCAACCTTCCGGAGCGGGAGGCGGCCTATCCCGAGGACTTCCTCTCCGCGACTCCCGAGACGGAGTGGGCGGCCGAAGTCATCCGGGAGAAACTCCTCGAAAGGACGAGACAGGAGCTTCCGTTCGCGTCGACGGTCGTCATCGAGCGGTTGACGCACGATGACGATCGGGACGTCACCGTGATCTACGCCTCCATCGTCGTCGAGCGGGAAGGGCAGAAGGGGATCGTGATCGGCAAGGGCGGCTCGATGCTGAAGCGGATCGGCACGCTCGCTCGCGAGGAGCTCGAGGTGGTGCTCGGAACCAAGGTGCACCTGGAGCTGCGGGTCAAGGTGCAGAAGGAGTGGCAGCGGGACGCGCGGGCGCTGACGCGCCTCGGGTACTGATTACTCGACGACGAGCGTGCCGACCATGCCGTCGGCCTGGTGGAAGTCGCAGTAGAACTTGTACACACCGGCCGCCAGGTCGGTGCCGACCTCGTCCGTGGTCACATCCCCGCCGGGCTCGACGTCGATGTCGAAATCACCGTTCTCGACGGTGAAGTTGTGATCGAGGTTGCCGGCATTCGTGAGGGTGATCGGCTGGGTAGAGGAGATCGCCACGCACGGCGGCTCGAAGAAATTGTCGCTCATCGTGATGCCGGCGGGAGCGCCCTCGGCCGCGGAAGCCTCGGAACACTCGTCGATCTCCTCGAGAGGTGTCTCGGCGACCTCGTTCTCGTCCGTCTCCTCGACCACCGTGGCGTCGTCGGTGATGACAACATCCGGCTCCTGCTCGCATGCGAACAGAGCCAGGGCGGCGACGAGCACGATCGACAACTTTCTCAGCACAATGTCCTAGCTACCCCCGGGGTCGGAGCGCCAAACCAAGCACAGCGCGTCAGCCGGCTTCCGTCAGGGTGATCTCGCCGCGCATGCCGTCGGCCGCGTGGTACTTGCAGATGAACTTGTGAGTCCCCGGCTCGAGCACCGTGGCCAGAGGCTCGGTGCGGGTCGCTTCGCCGGGTCGCGTGTCGAGATCGACAGCGGTTCCCTCGATCGAGAAGTTGTGCAGCGCGGTGCCACGGTTCAGGATTTCTAGACCTTGACCCCCGAGCACGATCAGGCACAGCGGTGAGAAGGCGTTGTCGGACTCGCGGATCGTCGCTTCCACGTTGCCGGTGATGGTCTCGTCCGTGCACTCCGCCGGCGGGGGGTCGGTCTCTTCCGGGACCTCGGTCTCGGTGGGATCCACTGTCGCTTGCGGGCTCGGTGAAGGAGTCGAAGTGGTCCCGCTCCCGTCCCCACACCCCGCGAGCAGGAGCAGCAGCGCAAAAGCGATCCGGGGCATCCGCAGGAGCATACGCTCGGAACCTTCAGGACCGCAGCGACGTCGAACCCCCATGAGGATCGTCGCGATGCTCGTTGCTGCCCTACTGCTGGGTGGCTGCGCCGGGAGCGACGAAGGTGGCGAGCGGTCGCTGGCCAGCGTGCTCGAGGATCCCGAGGCGTACGACGGCGAGCGGATCACGTTCGAGGCCGGCTATTACGGCGCCTTCGAGGTCAGCGTTCTGACGGAGGGCTTCGCGGAGTCCTTCCCACCACAGCCCATGGAGCCGCAGATCTGGGTCAACGCCGGGCCCACGGGAGCGTGCGTCCAGCGAGAGGAAACCGTCGTCTGGGCCGAGCGTGTC
>JBKJVY010000055.1:0-2867 GCA_046717185.1 Thermoanaerobaculia bacterium | reverse complement strand
CGAGGGATCTGACCGCGCGGCGGTCATCCTGAGCGAAGCGAAGGATCTCCTGCTTTTCAGTAAAGGGATTCCTCGTCGCTTCGCTCCTCGGAATGACAGGGGAACGGCGCTCCTCGGAATGACAGGGGAACAGAGCCTAGAATCGCTCGATGAAGCTCGGTCAACTTCAGATCGACGTCGTCCGCGGCCCGGAATTTCGCCTGGACGGCGGCGCGATCTTCGGCGTCGTGCCGAAGGTGCTCTGGGAGCGAAAGCTCCCCGCGGACGAGAGAAACCGGGTCCGCCTCGCGACCAACTGTCTTCTCGTGCGCGGCGGCGGCTTCGTTGCGCTCGTCGAGTCGGGTCTCGGCGACAAGTGGGACGCGAAGGCGCGCGACCTGTACGCGATCGACGACCGGACGACGCTCGCCGGAAGCCTCGCGGAGCACGGAGTGAAGCCCGAGGACGTCGACGCCCTCGTGCTCTCCCACCTCCACTTCGATCACGCCGGCGGCGCGACGCGCCGGGACGGAGATCGGACCGTCCGCGCCTTTCGGAACGCCACGCTCTACGTGCAGGCGGAGGAGCTCGCGCACGCCCGGTCGCCCCACGAGCGCGACCGCGCGTCGTACCGGCCGGACGACTGGGAGCCCTACGCGGAGGCGGGGCGGCTCGAGGGCCTCACCGGCGAGGTGGAGGTGCGCCCGGGCGTGACGGTCGTGCCGGTCCGCGGCCACAACGCGGGCATGCAGGCGATCCGGGTCGAGTCGGAGGGGGACGTGGCGTTCTACTTCGCCGACGCGCTCCCGACCTCCGCGCACGTGCCCGTGCCCTGGATCATGGGCTACGACCTCTATCCGGTGGACCTGATCGAGAACAAGAAGCGGCTGCTGGCGAGCGCGGTCCGCGAGGGGTGGCTCTGCGTCTTCGAGCACGACCCGAGCGTGCCGTGGGGGCGGGTCGTCGAGGACCAGGACGGAAAGCGGCGGGTCGAGCCGGTTCCGGAGCAGTAGCGGGATTGCCGCTCACTCCCGTGTCGGATAGCGTTGCGGCCGCCGAAGACAGGAGGAAACACATGTCGAGGTTCACGAATCGGCTCGGAAGACCGGGCGTGATCCCGGTCGCAGTCGTCACGGGCTTCCTCTTCGCCGCGACCGGCTGCCGCGCGCGCGAAGACTCGCAGGCCGCGGCGCCGGCAACGCCGGCCGCCGCCGCTCCCGACCCGACAGCGCCGATCGTCATCGCCAACGCGGGGTTCCGGACTCCCGAGTCGGTGCTCTATGACTCTCAGGCCGACGTCTACCTCGTCAGCAACATCAACGGCGGGGAGGTCGCCGCGGACGGGAACGGATTCGTCTCCCGGCTCGACCCGGACGGCCGGGTGCTGGACCTCAAGTGGATCGACGGCAGCCGGCCGGACCAGGCGCTCGACGCGCCGAAAGGCATGACGATCTCGGACGGCGTGCTCTACGTGGCGGACATCACCTCCGTCAAGATGTTCGACCGCGCGACCGGGAAAGCGACCGGCAAGGTGACGATCTCCGGAGCGACGTTCTTAAACGACGTCGCCGCGGCGCCGGACGGCGCGGTGTACGTGAGCGACAGCGGGCTGAAGGCGAGCAAGACGGGTCTCGAGCCCTCGGGCTCGGACGCGATCTACCGGATCGCCAAAGGCGAAGGGAAAGCGGAGCGGGTGATCAAGGACAAGGGCCTGGGGAACCCGAACGGGCTCCTCGCCGACGCCGAAGGCGTCTGGGTCGTCACCTTCGGGAGCGGCCAGCTCTATCGCGTAAGCCGCGAGGGGAGGAAGGAAGCCGGCGAGAACCTGCCGTCGGGCCAGCTCGACGGCATCGTGCAGGTGGCCGACGGCTCGGTGCTCGTCTCGAGTTGGGAAGGCAGCTCGATCTTTCGCGGATCGCCGGGCGCCGGGTTTCTCGCGAGCATCACCGGGGTCGCCTCGCCCGCGGACATCGGCTACGACTCGAAGAGGAAGCGCGTGCTCATTCCCCTGTTCATGGGAGACGCCGTCGAGATCCGCACGCTCGCGCCGGGTAAGGCCGCGAGCCCCGCTCCTTAAAACGGTCGGCCGTTCAGAGGCTGCGGATTGCCCTTCACCTTAAGCCGGGGAATTCAGAGTACTCAAGCCGACGCGGGGACTCAGACCCCGGAAGTATCCGAAACCAAGCGTGAACAGCGCCAGCCCCACGAAGGTAGCTGCGCTGAGGAGCGTCCAACCCCGGGACAGGGCGTCGACGAGCCAAAGGACTGTTGCAATCAGGTGGTACGTGAAAAAGCCCGTGGCAAGCAGCCGACGCGAGGCCGGCTCGGCGAGGCTTCTGGCGGCCCAGGCCATCACACTGAGGGCAATCAGACACGAGCCCCAGCCCTGTACGAAGAAGTAGGCCTCTGGCCCGGCACGATTGAGCCAAATCAAGTTGAGGAAGGGCCCTGGCGCGAGAATGGCCACGACACCATCCCCCATGGCGATTGCAGCAAAAATCGTAAGGAGTGTCTTAAACTTCATTTCGCTTCCTCCCAAATACACTCACCGTTGTACTCTCTCCGCACAGCTGCTGTCGCAGCCGCCGAACGTTCCGGTTGTTAGGAATCCTACACGCCTTTCGCTCGGCTTCGGCCGCTTGTCGGCTCTTCTCTTCCTTGTGTTCCTTCACGATCAGGTGAATCACGAGCCAGATCGCCCCGAGGGCAAGCGTGATGTATGAATACTGAATCGCCAAGGTGACAAGGACGAGGATGGCAATAATGAGAAAGATCCATCCCATGTTCCCCTCCAGCGTGATGGATGCCTAAAAGCCCAGGACGTCCGCTCGACCCGAGCACCCGATCAGAGCTTCTCAAATCCTCACCGGCTCTGGTGCGCGAGCGGC
>JBKJVY010000054.1:0-5379 GCA_046717185.1 Thermoanaerobaculia bacterium | reverse complement strand
CCGGTGACGGTCCTCGTGCGCGAGAGCTTCCCCGGGGACTGGACGGTCATCGAGTCGTCCGTGCCGGCAAAGAAGCTCTCCGCGTTCACCGCCGAGTTCGCCGTTCCGGTGCCCGCGGGCGGAGAGGGGAAGGTGACTTATCGGGTACGCGTGCGGATGCGGGGGTAGTCCTCAGTCCTAGGGAATGTAGCCCCGAATCGTGCGCACGGAGATGCCCGGCCTCGCCACCGCGACCGTCACGGCCCGGTACTGTCCCGGCGGCTTGTGCGAGTCGGTCCGGAACGCGAGGAGATACTGCGACCGCAGCTCCTCTTCGATTCGCTTCGTGACCTCGCCGATCTTCGCCGCGTTTCCGATCGTGAAGACCTCGCCTCCCGACTCCGTCGCGATCTGATTGATCACCTTGCGGGACTTGAAGTCGGTCAGTGGAATGTTCACCGCGACGAAGTAGATCGGCGCGCCGGCCGAGCGCGCGTAACGCAGCAGCGTGTCGAAGTCGACATGGGACCGGTTGTCGGCGCCGTCGGTCACGACGACGAGCGCCTTCCGCCCCTGGAGCGTGCGGAACTGGTAGAGGCCGAGGATGATCGAGTCGTAGAGCGCGGTCGCCCCTTCCGCGCGCGTCTCGCGTGCCGCCCTCTGAAGGTCTCCCGAGTTGCCCGTGATCTCCTGGAGGAACTTCGGGCGCTCGCGGAACTCGATCACGAAGCCGCGGTCCTTCTCCCGGATGAGGCCCTTGAAGAGGTCGGCGGACGCGTCGTGGACGAAACTCAGGCCCTTCTCCATCGAACCGGAGCCGTCGACGACGAGCCCGACGGTCAGCGGAAGGTTGTCGGCCACCTCGAATCCGGAAACGGTCTGCGAGCGCCCATCCTCCTGGACGGAGAACTCTTCGCGCGCGAGGCCCTTCACGAAACGGCCGCCCTTGTCGAGCGCCGAGACGTGCAGCTGCACGACGTCCACCCGAACGCTCTCGACCGACGTCGAGTTTCCCTTGATCATGCGGATGTCGTTCGCCTCCTTGCCGTCCTCGGAGATCGCAGTCGCGCGCAGGAAGCTTCCGCGCGAGTACTGCTCGAACGGGATCGTCGCGACGTACGGTTCGCGAGTCCACGACGCGACCTTCTTCTCGTCGAGGAAGAGATCGACGGACTTCGCGACGCCGCCCGAGATCGACTGGACCGCGACGCGGACGCGAACCTTTCCGGCCCTCGGATCGGGTTGAGGAAGGACCCGGACGGCGAGGCGCGCGCTCCCCTCGTTGATCGCCCAGGCGTCCTCTTCGATCACGCGGCCGGTTTCGTCGTAGCCGACCGCTCGCACCGTCTGCTTGAGAGGGAGGTTCCCGAGGTCGATCTCGACGGAGTAGGGCGGCCGCGTGCGGGCGAGGAGGAGCTTGTCGCCGAGGTAGAACTCGACGCGCGTGATCGGAGGTTCCACCTGCGCCTCGAGCCGCAGCAGGCCGACCGGCGCTTCGCGCGACGGGGGCAGGATCTTCAGCTTCGAGTCGCCGGAGTCGGCGTCCGCCGCGGGCGCGCCCCCCTCGTCCGCGATCACGATCGCCTCCGCCTCGGGAAGCGTGCCGGCTTCGCCGGGCGCGAGCTCCGGCCGGAAGGCGATGCCCACCTCCGGAACCGAGAGGTCCACCGCTCCCACGCCCCCTTCACGCCCCGACGGATCGGTCACGACGAGCTTCAGCCGGTAGCTTCCGGGCGGGACCGGGCGGAGGAAGGAGTACGTAAAGATTTTTCCGTCCATCAGGTCGCCGGACACCGTGTAGCGGAAGGCCTGCACCATGTCCTTGCCGCGGCTGAACGTCCCGCGCAGCTCTCCGGAGAAGGACCGAAACCCGCGGGAAGCGGCGGCCCGCGAAAGCTCGGGCGAGGCGAGCCGGATCCTCACGACGGTCTTCCCGCCGGCCATTCCGAGGTACTCGGCGGTGACCTCCAGCGCGAATTTCCCGACGGGGGTCTTGAGCTCGGTCTGTTTGGGCTGGGCCGTCAGAGACAGAGGAGCGAGGAGCAGCGCGACGGCGAGAAGACGAGATTTTTGGAACATTCGGTCGTTGGGAACGGAAATCGCGGGGGGGTCAATTCCCGAGCGATGCTCGCTTATGTCATCCCCAGGGCCATCGGCGCGAGGGCTCCTGCGCCGATCCCGTCGTGAGCGGAGGTCTCGAAGAACCTCTGGACCGCTTCCCGGAACTCCGCCGGCGTCCTGAGCTCGCTGATCCGCACCCTCAGAGCCCGTCCGTTCGTCAGCCCGTGTGTGTACCAGCCGGTCATCGTTCGGAGCTTGTGAAGTGCCTCGCGCGGCTCGCGCGCGGTCCGCTCGATCTCCGCGAAATGCCAGAGCATGAGGTCTCGACGCTCGTCCGCGGTCGCCTCACGCGGCGCATGGCCGGCGAGGAGGTCGGCCGACTGCCGGAAAATCCACGGGTTCTTCATCGTCGCGCGGCCGACCATGACGCCGTCGCAGCCGGTCTCCCGCATCATCTCGACGACGTCTTCCGCCTTCTCCACGTCACCGTTTCCGATCACCGGGATTGCGAGGTGGCGCTTCAGCTCTCCGATCTCTCCGCGGTCGGCACGCCCCGTGTACATCTGACGGGCCGTGCGCGCGTGCATCGCAACGGCCGCCGCGCCCTCGTCTTCGCACATCTTCCCGAGGTCGAGGAAGTTGCGGCGCGAGTCGTCGAGCCCCAGGCGGAACTTCACCGTCAGAGGGATCGACAGGCGGCTGCGCACCTCGCGGACGATCCGGCGCGCGAGCGGGAGGTCGCCCATGAGCGCCGCGCCGGCGCAACCCTTGAGGACCTTGTTCGCGGGGCAGCCCATGTTGATGTCGCACACGTCGGGCCGAAGCTCCTCGACGATCTCCGCCGCGGCGGCCATCCGCTCCGGGTCAGAGCCATAGATCTGGATCGAGAGGGGGCGCTCCTCATCGGAGAAGTACAGCTTTGCGAGCTGGCGTGCGTTCCCGCGGGTGATCGCCTCCGAGGAGATGAACTCCATCGTCACGAGACCAACTCCGCCGACGCGGCGGAGCATCAGCCGGTAGACGTGGTCCGTGATCCCCGCCATCGGCGCGAGGACGAGCGGAGGATCCACGGGGAGAGAGCCGAAGCGCAGCATGGAACCTCTGATTTTAGTTGGGGTCAACGCTGAATTCCTGAATTTGTGCCAGGGCTGAATTCAGCTATGGCACAAATTCAGCTTTTCAGCGTTGACCCTGCTTCGACAACTTCTCGTAGGAATCGACCTTTTCGTACTCGTTCGGCGGCTCGAAGAGCTTCTCGTCGGCCCCCTCCTTCACGTCGAGGAGCTGGGTGTCGGTGAAGGGTTGGTATTCGTCTTCCCCGTCCGCCTTCGCGTGCTCGATGCGGACGACGAGGCGTTCGAGGTCGCGCGCGACCCAGATCGTCGCGATGTCTTCGGACGGGAGCGTCAATCGATACCGCTCGCAGGGATGGAGGCCGTGCGTCGCGTCGTCGATCCGCAGGATGACCCCGCCGAAGCGGTCGGCGTACTCCTCGGGATCGAAGCCGGACGCCAGCGGATAGCCGGGGACCGCCTCGTCCGTCGGTGACCACGCGCTCTCGAAGATGCGGCGCGTCGACGGTCGGAGCTGCCACGACTTCTTGAGGTCCGGCCGAACGATCTTGACGATCTCGGAGCCTTCCACCGTTCCGGTGACTCGCACTTTCTCGCCGCGAACCGCGATCTGGAAGCGGTCCTCCGGCGAGAAGACGAGAAGCGCGCGGTAACCGTCCTTCGAGATCGTCTTCGGACCGCCGCAGGCGAGAGCGGCAAGCACTCCCGCCGCGAGGAGGGCCCCGATCGTTCGTTGCGTCCCCATTCCCGGTATTCTCTCCCCCCGCGAAAGAGCCGGGAACTGAGAACCGAGAACTGAGAACCAGCGCATTGAGCCCGATCCCTCTCGAGCGATATCCCGGCCTGCCGCCGATCTTCCTCGACTTCGCTCGGGGAGAAAGCCCGTTCTATCCGGACCTGCCGACGATCGACGCCGCTCTCGCGCGCGGCCGCACGCTCCTCGGGAATCGCAACCTGGCACCGCTTCCGGCCCGCGCGTTCCACTTCCGGGGAGCAGCCGGCCGGAAGGCCGCCGAAGACCTGGCGGCAGGCCGCGCCGTCGCCGTCCTCGCCGGCCATCAGGTCGGACTCTTCACCGGTCCGCTCCACACGCTCGGGAAGGCGTTCGACGCTATCGCAATCGCGCGGGAGCTCACTCGGCGCGGGTTGCCCGCGGTGCCGGTCTTCTGGGCTCTCACCGACGACCACGACCTGGAAGAAGTGGCGCAAACGGCGCGCCCCGGGCCGGACGGCCCTCAGAGGCTCGTTCTTGAAGGCGCGGACCGTTCAAACCGCGCGCCGGTCGGCCCGCGGCCGATTCCCGACGGGGTGAGCGCGATCGTCGATGCGTTCCGGGAGAACGCGCGGAGCGAGGAGGACGCGCAGATCCTCGAGGAGTTCGCGCGCCGGAGCGCTCCCGGTCAGACCTACGGTGGGGCGTTCATCGAGACGCTGCTCGACCTCACCGGGGACGAAGAGCCCCTTCTCGTCCTCGATCCGCTCGGGGACGACGTCAGCGAAGCCGCCCGCCGATTGTTCGAGATCGGGAGGGAGCGCCAAACCGAAGTGGCCGAGACTCTCCGCCGCGCGGCGGAAGCCGTCTCGAAAGCGGGGCGCGAGCCGACCGTCCCCTTCCGTCCCAACCTCTTCCCCTTCTTCGCGATCGAGGACGGTGTCCGGCGTCGCGTCGAGATCGAAGACCTCGACCGGGTCGCGGAAAAGATCGCGCGCGGCGAGGCCCGCGTTTCCGCCGACGTCCTCACGCGCCCGGTTCTGAAGTCTCTCGTCCTGCCCGCCGCCGCGAGCGTGCTCGGCCCGAGCGAGATCGCCTACCACGCCCAGTCCCTGCCGCTCTTTCCGCTCTTCGGCGCCCCGGTTCCGATCCTCATGCCGCGCACGTTCCTCGTGCCGCGTGGCCCGAACGAGCGGCGCACCGCCGCGGCGCTCGGCATCGCGGACGAGGATCTGCTCGATCCACGAGGCGGAAGCGGTGAATCAACCCCAGTCCCGCAGGCGGAGCGGATCGGAGAGGTCGCCCGCAGGCTCGACGCGGAGATGGCGTCGCTCGGCCCTTCCCTCGAGGAGGTTGACCCGACGCTCGCCGGAGCCCTCGAAACCGCGCGCCGTAAAGCCGCGTACCAGATCGAGCAGCTTGCCCTGCGCGTACGCAAGGCGGCCGAGCGAAAGGACGAGGTGGCGATCAATCGACGTCGGCGGCTCGAGACGATGATCCTCCCCGGCGGCGAGCCGGCGGAGCGGGTCTACTCGCCGCTCGGGTTTCTGCTCG
>JBKJVY010000053.1:0-4931 GCA_046717185.1 Thermoanaerobaculia bacterium | reverse complement strand
TGATCGGCGGCGTCGAGGATCTCGCGGGGGCTGACATCGTCCTCGTCCCAGTCGGCGTTGATTTCGGCGCCGAACCGATCCATCGGCACGAGCTTGGCGACCCGGGCGACGAGGTTCGACGGTATGGAGAAGCTCACGCGCCGCAGGTTCCCGTTCTCTCTCTCCTGGACCTCGACCTTGAAAGCCTTGACCCTCGAGAACTCCGGCGCCGGGCGGCGCCAGTAGGCGAGCGCCGACACGACGAGCATGATGACCACGAGGCCCAGAACGACCGCTCGGGTTTCCTTCATGGATATCTCTCCCCCCTTCTCACAACGTGCTCCACCCCGAAAAGTTCCGCGTCATGGTATTTTGAGCGGGAGGGACGTTTCGAAATAACCCTGTCTGTTTTCAGTTCTTAGGAGCACGATGCCGCATTTCATCACGGACACCTGCATCGGCTGCGGGGTCTGCGAGATCAAGTGCCCGACGCACACGATCACGGGGGACAAGGCCGAAAAGTACGTCATCCACGCCGACCGCTGCATCGACTGCTCGGTCTGTGCCCGCTATTGCCCCGTCTCCTGCATCGAGGACCAGAGGGGCGAGCTAGTCGAGAAGGTCAAGCCCCGCGACATCCCGAAGGCGATCGTGGACCGCGACCTGTGCACCGGATGCGAGTTCTGCATCGACATCTGCCCCTTCGACTGCATCTACCTGATCGACGACCCGCTGCAGGAGACTTTTCACAAGATCGCCGAGGTCGACGCGGGACCGTGCGTCTCGTGCCGTCTCTGCGAGACCGTCTGCGACAAGGACGCGATCTTCGTCCCGAACCCGATCACGCAGGCGAAGCGGTACCTCCCCGTCCTGTGAGCGGGGGCCCTTCCGGCCCGAATCCACCCGAGGACGAGGAAGTCGTCCGGCCGCCCGGCGCGGGGCGTCTCGTCGTCCGGTTTTTCCTCCTGCCCCTCCTCGTCGTCGGCACGGCGGTCGGCATCTTCCTCGTGTTTTCCCTGATGACCTTCGAGCGGCGGTCGCCGCGCGACTACCTCGCGGAGGTCAAGGGCGGCAGCGCCGGGCGGCGGTGGCAGGCAGCGTTCGAGCTTTCCCGCCGCCTGGGCTCCATGAAGCCGGGCCCGGAGCGGGACGCCATCGCCACCGAGAGCCTCCGGCTCTTCCAGACGCTCTCCCCGACGCGGCCGGAGGACGTGCGCGTGAGGAGGTATCTCGTCCTGGCGCTCGGAAAGCTTGGCGACCGCTCGGCGGTGCCGGTTCTCTTGACCGCGACAAAGGACCCCGACCCCGAGACGCAGCTCTATTCGATCTGGGCCCTCGGGATGCTCGGAGACCCGCGGGCCGTCGACGCCGTCCTCGAAGCGTCGCGCTCCGAAGAACCCGGGATGAGAAAGATGGCGGCGTACGTCGCGGGCAAGCTCGGCGACCGGCGCGTCATTCCGCGGCTCCAGGTGCTGCTCGAAGACCGCGTGCCCGACGTCCGATGGAACGCCGCCATCGCGCTCGCCACGCAGGGCGACGGGACTGGAATCGCGGTCCTCCGCTCGATCGTGGACCGCGGGGCGCTCGCCAGGCAGGCGCAGATCTCCGCCGACCAGGCGGAGGCCGCGATGGTGAACGCGCTCAAGGCGCTCGCGATCCTGCGCGACGAGGGAACGCTGCCGCTCCTGGAGAAGGTCGCGCGCGAAGACCCGAACCTTCGCGTTCGCGATGCGGCGCGACGCGCGATCGAAGCGACTCGGGGACGTTGAAGGTCTCTTCGATTACGCGGTCGCTCGTCGGCTCGTCAAATGGAGACCGGAGCCCGTTTTTGGTAGTCTCGCCCGCGAAATGTCCACACCTCAACGTCGCGTAGTCCCGCCCGCGGCGCCGCCGCCCCCCGACGTCCTGCCGGACGGTGTGACGCGGCGTTCCACGATCAAGTGGATGACGCTCGCCTGGGTCGGGTGCGCCGCCGCGACGGGCGCCGGGCTGACCGCGACCCTGCGATTCCTCTTTCCGAACGTTCTCTTCGAGCCGCCGACCCGTTTCAAGGGAGGCGACCCCCAGACCTACGCCTTCGGGGTCGACGAGCGCTGGAAGGAGAAGTACGGCGTCTGGCTCGTTCGCAACACCGAAACGATTTACGCACTCGTCGCGGTCTGCACCCACCTCGGCTGCACCCCGAACTGGCTGGCGGCGCAGAACAAGTTCAAGTGCCCCTGCCACGGCTCCGGCTACTACATGTCTGGCGTGAACTTCGAGGGCCCGACGCCCCGTCCGCTCGAGCGCGCGGAGATTTCTGTCTCGCCCGACGACGGGCAGCTCATCGTAGACAAAGCCACCCGGTATCTGTACGAACGCGGCCAGTGGACTGATCCCAAAGCCTTCGTGAAAATGACGTAGATCGGCTCAATCTCCCACCAAGGAGGGATCTGACCCCCTTCGGGGATCAGACCCCCCAACGAGTCCCCAGGAGGTCGCACTTGGGTCGTCGCTGGAACCGGTTTCAGCAGTCCGTCGTCGAGAGCCAGCTCTGGAAGTCCATCTTCCGGGTCGGCATACCGAACACCAACCGCAAGCGGGTGCTCGCGATGCTCGGCAACGTGGTGCTCCACCTGCACCCGGTCAAGACGCGCAAGTCCGGCGTCAAGATGCGCTACACGTGGTGCGCTGGCGGGGTGACGTTCTTCCTCTTCCTCGTCCTCACCTTCACCGGGCTTCTCCTCATGTTCTATTACCGCCCCACCGTCGAGTACGCCTTCGTCGACATCCTCGACCTGCGCGAGCAGGTGCCCTTCGGCATCATGCGGGAGGTCCACCGCTGGGGCGCGCACGCGATGGTCATCACCGTCTGGATCCACATGTTCCGCGTCTTCATGACCGGCTCCTACAAGCCGCCGCGCGAGTTCAACTGGGTCATCGGCGTCATCCTGCTCGTGCTGACCCTCCTCCTCTCGTTCACCGGGTACCTCCTGCCCTGGGACCAGCTCGCGATCTGGGCGATCACGGTCGGATCGAACATGGCGGCGGCGACACCGCTGCTGGGGATCGAAGGACCCGGCACGGGCCTGCTGAAAATCGGGGACATCCAGCTCGTCACCTCCTCGAACGACGCGCGATTCGCGCTCCTCGGCGGAAGGTTCGTCGGAGCGGGCGCGCTCCTCCGGTTCTATGTCCTCCACTGCGTCGGGATCCCGCTCATCGCCGCGTTCCTCATGGCCGTGCACTTCTGGCGGGTCCGCAAGGACGGCGGCATCTCGGGACCCGTTTAGGCAAGGAGAGTCGAGCTTCATGCCGGTCGTCAACGCCCTGAAGAGCGTCGTCAACTTTCTCGCGGCGCCCGAGTACCTCGTCACGATCGCGCTCGTCGTGCTCGTCCTCGCGATCAACTGGCGGCCGCTCTGGACGAAGAAGGGCGGGATCGTTCTCGGAATCTCCGGGGTTCTGTTCTTCGCGCTCTCCTATCTCGACCCGAATTTCAACAAGGTGGCGACGCTCCCCGACAACGTCCCCATCGTCGGGATGATCTTCCTCGTGGGCTTCTTCTTCTGGTGGGCCATGCACCAGGCGTACGAGAACGACCGCCGCATTTCCGAGGGACGCCCGACGATCGAGGGCGAGGACTCGAACCAGAAGGTGTTCTCCTGGCCGGACCTCGTCTACGTCGAGCTCATCTGCCTCGTCGTCGTCATGGCCGTCATGATCGTGTGGTCGATCGTGCTGAAGGCCCCGTTGGAGGAGCCCGCGAACCCGGGTGACTCACCGAACCCGTCGAAGGCGCCGTGGTACTTCCTCGGGCTCCAGGAGATCCTCGTCTACTACGACCCCTGGATGGCGGGCGTCGTGCTGCCCTCGCTCATCATCGTCGGTCTCATGGCGATCCCCTACATCGACACGAACCCGAAGGGGAACGGCTACTTCACGTTCCGGGAGCGGCGCTGGGAGATCACGATCTTCCTCGTGGGGTTCCTCGTCCTCTGGTGCGTGCTGATCGTGCTCGGCACGTTCCTGCGCGGCCCGAACTGGAACTTCTTCGGACCCTACGAGTTCTGGGACATCAACAAGCTCGTGCCGCTGAACAACATCAACCTGTCCGAGATCGTGTGGATCAAGGTGTTCAAGACCCGGATGCCGGACTTCTGGCTCTTCCGCGAGATCTTCGGGCTCGCCCTCGTCGCCCTGTACATGGGGCTCCTTCCCCCGATCCTCACGAAGACGGTCCTTCGCCGCTTCTACGAGAAGATGGGCACCGTCCGATACTTCATCGGCGTGAACCTCGCGCTCATCATGCTGTCGCTTCCGATCAAGATGTACCTGCGCTGGATCTTCAACCTGAAGTACATCGTCAACATCCCGGAGTTCAGTTTCAACATATGAGCCGAGTTCGGACCTAGCCATGCCGCGAAGGCCCCCTGCCGAGCCCATCGATCACCACTACAACATCCCGCGGCTGAACCGCGTCTTCGCAGCGACCGGGATCATCCTGACGGTCGTCTTCATCGCGATGGTCGTCGAGGACTACGCCCGTCCCTGGAAGCGGATCCAGCGCGCGTTCACGAAGATCGAGGCCCGAAAGGCTCGCGAGAGCGCGCTCGAGGCGCGCAGCAATGCCCTCGGCGAGGAGGGCAAGCGGTTCCGCGCCGAGTTGAGGCAGGCGAACCGGGAACTGGCGACGCATCGGAGCGAGTTGCGACGGCTCGACGCGAAGCTCGAAGAGCTGGAGCCGAAGATCTACCTCGCCGACCAGCAGTTCAAGTTCACGAAGGCGTCTCTGGACGCGCAGCGGTACAAGTACGAGAACGCGCTCGCGACCGCGCCCCGCACCGCTCCGAAGCACAAACGGGGCCTCGACGAGCTCGACGCCGAGCTCGAGACTCGCCGGCTCGCGCTCGCCCGTTTCCAGAAGGACGAGGCCGACGCGCGGGCCGCGCGGGAACTGCTCGTCGCGCGCC
>JBKJVY010000052.1:0-4743 GCA_046717185.1 Thermoanaerobaculia bacterium | reverse complement strand
CGACCGCCGAGCAGGCGCGGCGCGACTTCCAGCGGGCCAAGCAGAACTGGGACGCCAAAATCCTCTCCGAGGCGGAGTATCAGAGGGCGCGGTCCGTAGTCGACACGGCGGAAGCGAACCTCTCCGCAGCCGAGCAGCGCCTGCGCGAGACCGGAGCGAACCTCACGGCGAGCCGGGACTCCCTCTCGAAGACGACGGTGACGGCTCCGCTCGCGGGCATGGTCACGTTCCTGCCGGTCAAAGAGGGAGAGGTCACGGTCATTGGCACGATGAACAACCCGGGCACCCAGCTTCTCACCATCTCCGACATGTCGGAGGTCGAAGCGGTGATGATGGTCGACGAGACTTCGGTCCCCGAGGTGAAAGTGGGCCAGAAGGCGACGCTGAACATCGACGCCTACCCGAACCGCCCCTTCGAAGGAGTGGTCACCGAGGTCGGCTCTTCCCCGATCGCGAAGAACGATCCGGACCTGCTCTCGCTGACGGCGGGTTCCGAAGCGATCAACTTTAAGGTGAAGATCCGCGTCGTCGCGCCGCCGGAGACGATCCGGCCGGGCTTCTCGGTCACCGCCGACATCCTCACCGGGAAGACCGAAGGCGCCACCGCGATCCCGATTCAGGCGCTCGTCGTGCGTGACGTTCCGAAGAAGGACGGCAAGCCGGCCTCGACCGCCGCCTCCCGGCCGCTGACGGAGGAAGGGGTGTACCTCATCAAGGCCGGAAAGATCGCGTTCGAGAAGGTCGAGACGGGTCTCGCCGGCGAGCTGATGATCGAAGTTAAGAAAGGCCCCCCTGTTGGCGCCGAGATCGTGACCGGACCCTTCAAAGTTCTCCGGCAGGTCAAAGAAGGCGACAAGGTGATCGTCGAGAAAGAAGGGGAGGGCAAGGGCAAAGGCAAGGGAGGACAGGCGGCGTGACGAACGCCGAGCTCTTCCGGGTCTCCGCGTCGGCTCTGACGCGCCACAAGATGCGCGCGTTCCTGACGCTGCTCGGCGTCATCATCGGCGTCGCGACGGTGGTCGGGGTGGTTTCGGTGATCTCCGGCCTGAATGCCTACGTCAGCGACAAGATGATCGGCTTGAACCCGGACGTGGTCATTTTCACGAAGTACGGGATCATCACCAGCCGCGAGGAGTGGCTGCTCGCGCGCAAGCGCAAAGACATCACGCTGACCGACATGGCGATCATCCAGCGCGAGTGCCGGCTCTGCTCCCACGTGGGCGGCCGCGGCGATCGCAATCGTCCGGTCAAGTACGCCGACAATAAGCTCGCCGACGTCGAGATCCAGGGTCACACCGCCAACATGGGCGAAGCGATGAACTTCGACGTCGTGACCGGCCGCTATTTCACGGAGGCCGAATACGACCATGCGGCATCGGTCGCGGTGATCGGCTGGGACGTGCAGGATCAGCTCTTTCCTCACATGGATCCGATCGGACGGATCATGAAGGTCGACGGGTACCCGGTGAAGGTCATCGGCACCCTCGCCAAGCAGGGCAACGTCATGGGGCAGAGCCAGGACAGCGTCGTGTACATGCCCTTGACCCTCTTCAAGAAGCACGTCGCGCCAGCCGAGGACATTGGCGTGTTCATCAAGCCCAAGGGTGGAGTCGCGATGGTCGGGCAGGCGACCGACGAAGTCCGATCGATCATCCGTTCGCTGCGAAAGACCAAGTACGACAAGGACGACCCGTTCGGGCTCGTGACGGCGGAAATGCTCCAGGACCTCTGGAAGAACATCTCGGCGGGCGCTTTTCTCCTGATGATCCTCATCTCCGGCATTTCGCTCGTCGTCGGCGCGATCGTGATCGCGAACATCATGTTCGTCTCGGTCGTCGAGCGCACCAAGGAGATCGGCGTGCGTCGCGCCCTGGGCGCGCGGCGGCGCGACATTCGGCGGCAGTTCCTGCTCGAGGCGGCCCTTCTCTCGAGCGTCGGCGGCGTTGCCGGCGTGGCTCTCGGGTCACTCATCGCGCTCGCCGTCAGCCAGGTGTTCCCGGCGCAGGTGAAGCTCTCGTTCATCGTCATCGGAGTCGGCGTCGCCACGGTCACGGGACTGATCGCGGGCTGGATCCCCTCCAATCAAGCGAGCAAGCTCGCGCCCGTCGAAGCGCTGCGGTACGAGTGAGCCGCAAGGCGTAGGTCCGATGTCCGGCATCTTCAACCACTTCCGCCGCGGCTTCGGCGAGAACATGCGCTTCGCGCTCCTCGCGGTGCGGACGCACAAGCTCCGCGCGGTCCTGACCGTCCTCGGCATCGTCGTCGGGGTCGCGACCGTCATCGCGATGGTGTCGATCGTGACCGGCTTCAACAACAACATGGTCCGCAGCTTCCAGAGCTTCGGCGCGACGCTCGTCCAGTTCCAGAAATTCGAAGCCCGGTTCGGACCGGGACACCGCGATCCCGCCGAAAGACGGCGCAAGGACCTTCACTACGAGGACGCCGTAGCCTTGAAGGAAACGATCCCCGAAATGCGCGCGGTGTCGCCGGAGCGCTATTTGTGGAACACGGACGTGAGCGTGAAGTACCGCGACAACGAGACGACGACCCCGGTCGTTGCGGGCGTGATAGCCGACTATTCGGTCGCAAACAACCACTACGTCGGGTACGGCCGGTTCATCACCGAGACCGACTTTCTGCACTCTTCCAGCGTCGCGGTGATCGGGGAGGACGTCCGAACGATTCTGTTTCCCCGCGAGGACCCGCTCGAGAAGGTCGTCAGCTTCAACGGCGAGGATTTCCTGATCGTCGGCATCCTCGAAAAGAAGGGCAACGCCTTCGGCGGGTCCAACGACAACTTCTTCCTGATCCCGTTCTCCACGTTCGACCGGAAGTTCCCGCAGGTCAAAAACAGCGGCGGCGACACGATCCACATTGCGACCGTCCCCTACACGCCCGAGCAGGTACCGGTCATCATCGAGAAGGGGACGGCGCTCCTGCGCGCGCGAAGGCACGTTCCTTTCAACAAGCCGAACGACTTCGCGATCTTCACGCCGGACAAGCTGATCGAGAGCTTCCAGGGGATAACCCGCGGGGTCACGCTCGCGATGGTGTTTATCGCCTTCATCTCGCTCCTGATCGGAGGCGTCGGGGTCATGAACATCATGCTCGTCTCCGTGACCGAGCGGACGCGCGAGATCGGCGTGAGGAAGGCGGTTGGCGCGTTCCGGCGCGACATCGTGATGCAGTTCCTGACCGAAGCGACGACGCTGTCGGTTCTCGGCGGGGCGATCGGCGTGATCGTCGGCGTCGCCGTGCCCGCTGGAATCAAGCGCGCGTTCGCCGCCCTCCCCGCCGAGACGCCGCTCTGGGCGGTGCTCGTCGGCCTCCTCGTCTCGATGTCGGTCGGGATCTTCTTTGGCCTGTACCCCGCGGTAAAAGCATCCCGACTCGACCCGATCGAGGCGCTCAGGTACGAATAGTGCGTCTCAGTGCCCAGCGGAGAGCTGAGAACAACTGAGAACCGAGAACTCGTCTTGTCCAATCTCCTGAGGCACATTCGCCGCGGTTTCGGCGAGAACACGCGATTCGCGCTGCTCGCGGTACGTGCTCACAAGCTGCGTGCCTCGCTGACTGTGCTCGGCATCGTCGTGGGTGTCGCGACCGTCATCGCGATGGTCTCGATCGTGACCGGCTTCAACAACAACATGGTCCGCAACTTTCAGAGCTTCGGGGCTTCGCTCGTTCTCTTCCAGAAATACGAGCCTCGGTTCGGGCCGGGCGGGCACCGTCCCGAAGGGGAGGAACGCCGCAAGGACCTGACCCTCGAGGACGCCGCGGCTTTGCGTGAAATCCCCGAAATGCGCGCCGTCTCACCCCAGCGCTACCTGTGGAACAACACCGATTACCACCTGAAGCATCGCGACGCGGAGGCGCAGTCGCCGAGGGTCTTCGGAGTCATGGAGGAGTATCCGACCGCCACGAATCGCGTCATCGGCCATGGGCGCTTCATGACGCCGACCGAAATCGACCACGCGGCGGACGTCATGGTGATCGGGGAGGAGATCCGCGAGAAGGTGTTTTCCCGCGAGGATCCCATCGGGAAGAGGGTGGTCCTCGGCCACGACGCCTACATCGTCGTCGGCGGGTTCGAGAAAAAGGGCAAGGGACAACTTCGTCGTGATCCCGATCACGACGTTCGATCGTCGATTTCCGTGGATCAAGGTGGGGGGTGGCGAGGGTGATGCCCTCCGGATCTCAACGATCCCCTACACGCCCGCGCAGGTCCCGGTGATCATCGAGAAGGCTCGCGCGATTCTCCGAACGAGACGGCACGTTCGATTCGACAAGGACGACGACTTCGGCATCGTCACACCGGACAAAATGATCGAGAGCTTCCGCGGGATCACGAGCGGTATCACGCTGGCGATGGTGTTCATCGCGTTCATATCGCTCCTCATCGGCGGGGTGGGCGTGATGAACATCATGCTCGTGTCGGTGACGGAGAGGACGCGCGAGATCGGCGTGAGGAAGGCAGTCGGCGCGTTCCGCCGGGACATCGTCCTCCAGTTCCTGACGGAGGCGACGACCCTCTCTCTCCTCGGCGGCGCGATCGGCGTTGCTGTCGGGGTCGCCGTGCCGGCCGGAGTCAAGCGGGCGTTCGAGGCGCTGCCCGCGGAGACCCCTCTCTGGGCGATCGTCGTCGGACTTCTCGTCTCGATATCGGTGGGAATCTTTTTTGGGCTGTATCCCGCCGTCAAAGCATCTCGCCTCGACCCGATCGAGGCTCTGAGGTACGAGTAG
>JBKJVY010000051.1:0-4662 GCA_046717185.1 Thermoanaerobaculia bacterium | reverse complement strand
GTCACCTGACCCGAGGCTTCCGGTCCGACTCTTACGGGAGCGGCCGTTGTAGCCGCCGCCGGGGAGCCCGTGGCGCCGGCGGAAACCCGGTTGCCCTTTTTGACGCCGGAGCATCCGGACGCCCCCGCAAGGATGGCGGCCATCGCGATCGCCGTCGCCGCTCTCCTGAAAGTCCTTCTCATCGTCCCTCCCGTCGCGCCGGAATTCCTCGCCCGCGGTTCCTCACGGCCGGATGGTCACATTCAACTGCTTGGTCACTTCCCGAAAGGGCTTGACGCTCTGCGGATCATTGATGTTCTGCCGGAACACGACCTCGTTTGGACTCACGCGAGTGACTTCCCCGTCGTAGAGGAGGTCGCCCCCGCGGACGAGGTAGCTCTTGTTGTCCACGGCCCGAACCTGCGCGATGAAGCCGGTCCGGGTCCGCCAGATTCCGTGGATCACGACGTCGTCGATCGACATGCCCGCGATGCCGGGCGGTCTCTCCCCGCGGGCGCGGTCTTCCGGCCGGACGAGCAGGGAGCGAAACGGGTCGCGGCGACCGGCCGGATCGTAACTGTACGCTCGCCCGGCGAGCGCCTCCTCTTCCTGATCGATCAGAGCCTGGCCCGGAGACCGGAGCTCGCCCGGAGGCGGAGCGGCCGTCGGCGCCGGTGTGGGCGCGGCGGACTGGGCGGCGGCGCCGGCCGCGGCTGCGAGGAGGACGGCGGTGAGAATCGACACAGTCTTCAATCGGCCCCCCGTCCTTCCGCCCGTGCCTTGAGCTTCTGAGCGCTCGACGCGGCCGGCGGGGGCGCTGCCGCTGGGGCGGCCGCCCCCGGCTGACCTTCGGCCGGGACGGGGTTCTCGTCGCCCGTATAGATGAAGGTTTTCGCCACGAAAGCCGCAGCGATCGACTTCTGCGGAATGTCGACCGACGTGATCTTCAGGTCCTCGACGTTGATGATCCGGGAAAAACGGCTCATGCGGTCGAAAAAGAGCGCGAGGTTGTGGTACGTCCCGTCGAGCTGTATATCGATCGGCCATTCGGAATAGAACTCCTTGGGCACGAAGTCTCCCGGGGTGAACTTTTTCAGCGTGAAGTCGCCCTGCCGGGTCAGGGTCTCGATCCGCTTGATGAGCTCCTCGGTGTTGCGCTTGGACGGAAGAACCTGGAGGAGCTTCGCGAGCTCGAGCTCCAGCCGGCGCACTTCCTCCCGGAACTGGGGCAGCTTGCGTTCGGCCGCGAGGCCCTTCTGGATCTCCTCGCGTAGGACCTCCAAATCCGCGCGCTTCGTCTTGATCTCCGCGTTCAGACCCTTGAACCATGCGTAGTGAACCGCGCCGGCCAGGATGAGGCCGATTCCGAGACCCCAGCCGAGAGCGTAATACCACGGCTTGTCTTCGAGTTTCAGCTCGATCGCCACGCGTGCTTCCTTACGTCCCCGGCGCCGGAACGGCCGGCGTCGGCGTGGGCGGTATCGAGCCCGGCGGAAAAGCTCTCACGGCGAGGGCCTGGGCGTTCGTGAAGGTGAGCGTCATCGCCCACACGTACAGGCCTTGCGTTCCGGCCTCCCGGCCAAGGTTTCGAAAAACCGGCTCCGCGAAGAATGGGCTCTTCTTGATGTTCTCGAGATAAGTCGCGACCGCGTTCGGCGAGAGCGTTCGTCCATTCAACGTGACCTGGTTTCCGGCCACCGTCAGCTCGGTTAACCACACGAGGTCCGGAAGCGCCCGGGAGATCTCGTCCATGAGACGGACGGGCCCTTTCTGGTTCGTCTTCAGGTCGTTGATGAGCTGAATCTTGGCCTCGAGACTCGCCTTCTTGATCTCGTACCCCTTCACCTCGTCGATGATCGACCTCAGGCGCGCGACCTCCTCCTGAGCCTTGCCGATCTCCTCGTCGAGACGATGGCTCCTCGAGGTCAGGATCAGGGCCATCACGCCGATGTAGAGAAGGCCGAGGGCGACTCCGCCAAGCAGGATGAGGTTGTTGAGGCGGGCTCCGGTGGGGACCAGACCCGTCTTCTTGCGGGCCGCGGCCGCCCGGGCCTCGGTCAGGAGGTTGATCCGGATCAAGTCGCTTCGTCTCCAACGTGGCGAACCGCGAGCCCGACCGCGACCGCGAGGCTCGGAGCGTTCTCCGTGAGCCACTCCTCCGACACAGAACTACCGGATATGTCGATCTGGCGGAACGGGTTCATCACGTCGACCGCCATCCCGAAGCGCTCCTTCAGCTGGGTGTCGAAGTTGACGATCCGCGCGGACCCGCCGGAAAGCAGGAGCTGGTCGATTTTCGCGGTCGAGGTCGTCGCGAGGAAGAAGTCGAAGGTCTTCTGGAGTTCCTGGGCGAGGTCGTCGGTGACCGATCGAAGGATCGGGAAGATCTCCTGCACCGAGTGGTCGCCGGCCCGCTCCCCCTTTTTCAGGGCCTCCGCCTGGTCAAAGGAGAGAGAGAGCTGCTTCTGGACGGCGTCGGTGAACTGATTGCCCCCGAAGGAGATGTCCCGCCAGAACAACGTGCTCGGGCCCGAAAGGATGTTCACGTTCGTCACGGAAGCGCCCACGTTGACGAGGGCGACGACCCGGTTGGGCTCGATCGGGTAGTTGGCCTCGAACGCGTTCTGAAGGGCGAAAGCGTCCACGTCGACCAGGAGGGGGTTGCGCCCCGACTGGGAGATAACGCTCGTATAGTCCCCGATCTTGTCCTTTTTGACGGCCACCAGGAGAACGTCCATGGTGTCGCCGGCGCCCGAATCGAGGACCACGTAGTCCAGGTTGACGTCATTGATGTCGAACGGGACGTATTGCTCCGCCTCCCACCGAATGGACTCGCCGAGCTCCTCGGGGGACATGGCCGGAAGAGAGATCTTCTTGACGATCACGGAATGGCCCGAAAGGGACGTCCCGAAGTCCTGGTTCCGTACGTTCAGGGCCGTCGCGAGCCGGTTGACCGTGTCGACCACCAGGGAGGCGTCCATGATGGCGCCGTCCACGATCGCCTCGGGTGACAGGGTCTCGAGACCCGATTTCACGAGTCGGTACCCCCCGCCCTTAACGTCCTTCAACTCGACCAGCTTGATCGCTGACGAGCCGATGTCGAGGCCAACGAGGTTTTTCGTCTTCCGGAACAGCACGCTTACGCCCTACCGAAAAAAATCATACGGTTGTGGGCTTTGACCTTGGGTTATTTCGGCTGGGAGGGAAAATAGCAGAAAGTTTTTCTCCAGTCAAGGTTTAGCGCCACTTCGTGGCAGCCATCGGCACTCTTCGACGGTCGTCCGGCCGCGAATTGACTTCGACTTCCGACTTAGGACTTTGGACTTAGGACGGCGCGTTGTAGGATGCCCCGCTTTTGAACGGCGATCCCGCCGATGACGAGGAGACCATGGCTCAACACTGTCACTTCTGCGGAAAGACCCCGATGACGGGGCGCAGCATCAGCCACGCGAACAACGTCACGAACCGCAAGTGGAACCTGAACCTGCAGTCGGTGCGCGCGGTCGTCGGAAAATCGACGAAGCGCGTGCGCGCCTGCTCGCGCTGCATGAGAAGCGGGAAGGTCGTGAAACCGGTGGTGCGAAGAGCGGAGACGAAAGCCCAGGGAGCTTAGTCCCGCTCCCCTGCCTTCGGCACGTTGTATCGTCGGATCACTTCCCGCACGCCGGTCACCGCCTTCAACCGGCTCACGATTTTCTCCAGGTGCTTCAGGTCCGAGGTCTCGAGCGAGACCGAGACGTAGCCCTTGCGGTCCTCCGAGGACCGCGCCTCGATGCGCCGGATGTTCGAGCCCTCGCCGGCGATCGCCTGGGTCAGGTCGGCGAGGAGCCCGGGGCGGTCGTCGGTGACGACGTCGAGCTCGATCGCGTAGGAAACCCCCTTGTCGCCGGCCCAGGCAACATCGATCTGCCGCTCCGGGTCGTAGAGGAGGTTGCGGACGTTCGGACAGCTGTCGGAGTGGACCGACACGCCGCGCCCGCGCGTGATGTAACCCAGGATCTTCTCGCCCGGAACCGGACTGCAGCACTTCGCGAGCGACGCGAGGAGATCGTTGTGCCCCACGACGGTGATGTCCGGGGCCCCGAACGGAAGGATCTTCCGGACCACCCGTGAGACCGCCGTCTCCGGCCGCTGTGGTTCCGGCCGCTCGAGGTCCGCGGCCGGAATGAGCCGCTCGAGGGCATTGCGCGCGGCGAGCTTCCCGTAACCGAGCGCGGCGTAGAGGTCGTCGCCGCGCGAGAAGCCCCACGAGGGCAGTGCCGCCTGGAGCTTGCCCTCCGACTCCAGCTTCTTGATGGTCTTCCGATACTTTTTGAGCTCGCGCTCGAGGAGCCTTCGCCCGAGCTCGACCGCGCGCGCCTTTTCCTGCGATTGGATGAAGTGCCGGATCTTGTGGCGGGCGCGGTTGGTCACGACGAACGAGAGCCAGTCCCGCGAGGGCGACTGGTTGGGCGCGGTCAGGATCTCCACGATGTCTCCGCTCGCGAGCGGCGTGCGAAGGGGCACGAGCTTGCCGTTGACGCGCGCCCCGACGCAGCGGTGGCCGACGTCGGTGTGCACGCGGTACGCGAAATCGAGCGGGGTCGCACCGCGGGGGAAGGCGAAGACCTCGCCCTTCGGCGTGAACGTGTAGACCTCGTCGGGATAGAGGTCCACTTTGAGCGACGAGAGGAACTGGCGGGG